>SCSR01000039.1 GCA_004297575.1 archaeon | reverse complement strand
CCTGATTCCGGGCGCAGAGACAAACTGGCTTGCCTTCCCATTGACAATCAAGGAAGACGCGCCGTTCAAGCGCTATGATTTCCTCAAGCACATGGAATCAAAGGGCATACAGACGCGAGTCCTGTTCTCCGGCAACATCACACGCCATCCTGTCTACAAGAGGCAGTTGAAGCACCGAGTATCAGGAAACTTGGAGAACGCAGACCATATAATGGCGGCAGGATTATTGCTTGGATGCCATAATGGATTGAAACCAGCTGATGTTGAATACATGACACAATCGGCCTCGGAATTTTTAGAAAAGTTCTAGCTTACTCTTCGATGATAATCGCTTTGACAGGACAGCTGTTCTTTGCTTCGATAACATCATTCGTCACTTCCATCTTTGCATCTTCCAGCACCTCGCTCTTCCCATCCTTGTCAGTCCCAAAAACATCAGGGCATATCGACATGCAGAGGTTGCATCCGATGCATGTTTCCTTGTCGACTTTAATCTTGACCATAAACTTTCTTCCATTCCCATCTATTTAAAAATTGCCTATACGCCAGCGTCCTTTAGCGCGTCCTTGCACAAACAGTTGCGTTCAACAGGTATTTTCGGTATCGTTTCCGATAACAGTAATCGGACCTTCTCAAGGTTCCCTTTCATCGTTTGTATTATTTCGTCTGTGCTCACAGGCTTGTCAGACCAGACGTCAAAATCAGTGACGGTCGCAATCGGGGCGTAACATATCTCAGCTTCCCTGGCCAGCACACATTCCGGGACAAGCGTCATGCCTATCACATCAGCAATGTTGCGGAACATCATGCTCTCAGCCTTTGTGGAAAATCTCGGACCCTCGATGCAGACGTACGCGCCTGTCTCGTGCATCGGTACGCGCTGCGATTTGCCGATATCTACCAATGTCCTCCTCAGCTCACCGCAGAACGGGTCTGCTGTGGATACATGGTAAACTTTTCCCTCGTCAAAAAATGTATAGTCTCTCTTTTTTGTAAAATCAATGAACTGGTCGCATATCACAATGTCGCCGGGCTTGTACATTTCTTTCAGCGAGCCGACAGCAACCGGTGCGAGTATCCTCTCCACGCCCAGTTCCTTCAATGCCCAGATATTTGCGCGATAGTTGACCTTGTGCGGGGGGATGGTGTGACCTTGGCCGTGCCTGTTGATGAAAGCTATTTTCCTTCCATTGATTTCGCCAAGAGTTATCGGACCTGATGATGAACCGAACTTGGTATCGATATTGACCTGTTGCACATTTTCCAAAAGCTTCGGGTCATAGACTCCGGTGCCACCGATGATTCCAATCTCGGCTTCCATGATTCATCATTGGTGTCGAAGTTTTTTAAAGAGAACTTTTACAGGCAAGGTCGAATATTGATGCCTTGATGCAGTGTCCCTGCACATAATTAAGGAGGTGATCCAGCCGCACGTTCCCGTTACCGGGCCCACAAAGACGATGTTTTGGACGGTTACATCAATTCACCTCCAACTCATCACAAATCAGAGTCAAACCATTTTTATCACTTGTAACCTATTAGGAACATCTCGAGGCCTTACGGCTACCTTGTGGCGACTTAACCCCTCTCGCGGAGGATCAACTCGACTATTGCTAGGCTCGATGAACCTCCACTCGATTGGTTTGACGGGCGGTGTGTGCAAGGAGCAGGGACGTATTCGGCGAACGATAGTGACATTCGCCTACTAGGGATTCCGGCTTCACGAGGATGAGTTACAACCCTCGATCCGAACTGGGCATGCTTTTAGGGGATTTGCTTCACCTTTCGGTGTTGCGTCTCATTGTGGCATGCATTGTGCGTCGCGTGTGGCCCAGGAAGTTCGGGCCATTCAGACCTACCGTCGCCCACGCCTTCCTCTGGTTTATCACCAGCGGTCTCCTATGAGTGCATCCATTCCGAAGAATAGATTTGCAACATAGGATGTGGGTCTCGCTCGTTAACCGACTTAACGGCACGCCTCACGGTACGAGCTGGCGATGGCCATGTAGCACCTCTCAGCTTGTCTGGTAAGCCCTTCAGACTGACCCTCATCCTGCTGTCGATCCTGGTAAGATTTCCGGCGTTGAATCCAATTGAACCGCAACGCCCACCCCTTGTGTGCTCCCCCGCCAATTCCCTTAAGTTTCAACCTTGCGGTTATACTCCCCAGGTGGCCCACTTAACACCTACGCTCCGGCACTGCATACCCACGAAAGGTATGCAACACCAAGTGGGCATCGTTTACAGCTAGGACTACCGGGGTATCTAATCCCGATTGCTCCCCTAGCTTTCGTTCCTCACGGTCAGACCTGTTCCAGATAGACGCCTTCGCCACTGGTGATCCCCCTAGGATTATAGGATTTAACCCCTACCCTAGAAGTATCTCTATCCTCTCCCAGTCTCAAGCCTAATAGTATCCATAGCACGCCCTACAGTTTGCTGCAGGATTTCACTATGGACTTATCAGGCCCGCTACGAACGCTTTAGACCAAATAATCGTGACCATCACTCGGGCTGCGGGTATTACCGCGGTGGCTGGCACCCGTCTTACCCAGCCCTTATTCACCAACCCGTTTACAGTCGGCAAAAGCTCTTGCAAAAAGCAAGAGCACTCCAGGTTCCCTCGTCTGGCGTTAGCCAATTGCGAAGAGTTAGCGCCTGCTGCATACCGTAGTACCTGGACTAATGTCTCAGAGTCCATCGTCGGGCGTCTACTTCCATAGCCCGTACTGATTATCGGTTTACAGGGTCTTTGCCCCTGCAACTGCCTAATCAGACACAGTCCTGTCCTAAAGCGCCGGAGCTTTTGCCATAGAATCATTCCAGAATTCTATAGCTATGGGATATTGAGCTCACTTTCGCGAGTGTATCTCCCACTTTAGGGGGAGTTGACTGTGCATTACGAAGCAGTTCGGCGAGGTCTTGCACCTCACGCCTTGCATGGCAGGCGAACCCGGATAGCAATGGTCGCTGGCGGGATCAACCAGAATTGGCGGGACACTGCATCTAAGGTTTCATCAATCGACCTTACCTGCATCGTTATTGCAGACTAGACTGTATAGTGAGCTAAAAGGAGAACTCTTCATTGTGCCGTAAGTTTACGATCTCGTGAGTTCAACGCCAAAGCCCACCGAGAAATATGAATAAGTAGGTGAGAGTATTTAAGGCTTTAAGAAGGGCCGGCTTTGCACAGAAATCGCATGTAAGGTCCCGAGGCGGGATTTGAACCCGCCCATCCAGCTCCACAGGCTAGTGCGCTACCAGGCTACGCTACCCGGGACATGCTAAAAACAATACTGCAAGCCTAGCATTTAACCCTTGGGAATAATGCTGGTGCGGAGATTTGAACTCCGGACTTCGGCGTTTCCTATCATCTCGAGTCAAAGCTCATACGAATATGAGCGCCGCGTTCTAACCAGGCTAAACTACACCAGCCTAAACCTACTTTATGGAGATGCATACTAAAGTTTTTAATCTTGGACATGGAATGTCATTAAATGATCGTTATACTTTTCGGGCCTCATGGTTCAGGCAAAGGTACGCAGGCGAAGATGATTGCGGACGAGTATGGCTTGGTGAGAATTTCTACAGGCGATGTGTTCCGCGAGAGCATTGCATCTGGCAGCGAGCTTGGGAAGAAGGTGAAAAAATTTGTCGAGGGAAACGTGTACGTGCCGGATGATTTGGTGAACGAAGTGGTGAAGGAGAAAATTGTCAGCAGCGACAAGAATTTTGTTTTTGACGGATATCCGAGGACGATGGACCAGACCAAGTTTCTGGAGAAGGTCTTCCAAGAGCTAAAGCTGCAGGTAGATATTGTGATCAACATCGACGTGGATGACGCCGAGCTGGTGAAGCGCTTGGAGAACAGGCGCATATGTTCCAAGTGCGGGGCAACGTATAATCTGGCGACAAACTCGCCTGCCAAGGATGAGATGTGCGATGTGTGCGGAGGCAAGCTCTACCAAAGGAAGGACGATACCAAGGAAGGGATAAAGAGCCGCATGAACGAGTACAAGACCAAGGCGCAGCCGCTGCTGGAACATTTCAGGAAACACGACAAGCTTGCAGACATCGATGGCAACAAACCGCCAGAGCTGGTTTTCACAGATATAAAACAACTGTTGGACAAATTTGTATGATGGAAAAGACGTTCGTCATAATCAAGCCGGATGCGATGAAGAAGAATCTGGTAGGCAAGATAGTGGCCAGGTTCGAAGAGAACAGCCTGCGCGTGGCCGGCATGAAGATGGTCAAGGCAGACTTGAAGCTTGCATCCAAGCATTACCCGGATGCATTGGGAGAGGCGATTGCCAAAAAGGCAGAAAAGGCCGGGGTGAAGACAAAAGACCCGAAGGAATACGGCATGAAGATTCTCAGATGGCTGAGGGAGTTCATAATTTCTTATCCGGTTGTTGCAATGGTTTTGGAAGGCGATGATGCAATCAGCAGGGTCAGGAAGCTTATCGGGTATACGGATCCTGCGACTGCTGAGAAAGGAACCATACGCAGGGATTTCGGCGACGACTCGGTATTGCAGGCAAACATCGAGAACAGGCCTGTCTACAACTTGGTGCATGCATCGGATTCCCCAGAAACTGCCAAGCATGAGATTAGCTTGTGGTTCAAGAATGACGAATTGTTCAGATTAAAGCCGCCAGCAGAATCGGAAGAGCAATAGTCGCGTCCTCTTCTATCGACACAAACCTGGCTTTCTCATTTATCTTTCCCCAGCTGACTGCTTCCCTAGGTCTCGCACCTGAAAGGCTGCCATCATGCTCCACCGCCGTAGAAATGTAAACAGCGTAATCCAACCCATGCTTGAACTGGTTCCACCAGATGACATGGTGCTTGCTGATTCCTCCGCCGATGATCAATGCCCCGGATTTCTTGGCATTCCACACAAGATCGCTCAGCAACTGTTCGTCCTTCAAAATATCAATTTTTATTTTTTGCTTCTGCGAAAATTGCCATATCTGATAACCAACAGCCCCATCAGTTATTCCAGGAACAATTACTGGGATTTTATTTTTCCAGCACCAGTACAATATCGAGTCCTCTTTCAATCTCTTGCCGATCTCCCAGCACAGTTCGTGCGTCGCCAGCTCTTTCTTTTCCGCGAAAATCTCTTTCAGCCATACCTGCATCTTGTCCTCGATAACTTCGCCGTAAGACTCGTTCGGTACCAGTACGTTCCCCAACCTGTTAACACCCTTTTTGTGCAACTCGGCGTCATTCATGTCAAAACTGCCATGGTAATAATCCTTGAAGCTCCTTGCAATGTCATGGTCGAGCATGCCGCATGTTGTGATGAAAATGCTGAACATCTTGTTTTTTGCAAAATCCCTTATCACCCCGCGCGTGCCTGTCGCGATGATGTCTGCTGGGAAGGAAAGGAAGTTCAAACAGCCCTTCTCCTTTTGCATGTCCCTTACAATATCGATTCCCTGCGCAAGTTTCTTTGCAGTAAACCCGCCTGATTGTTCCATCTGCTTTACAAGATCGTTCACGCCAGCATTCTTCAGGCTGAAATCCTTTACAGGTATCATGAAAATAGTATAGAATTAATCCATTTAAAAACAAATTGTTATCATGCTGAAAGAGCAAGTATTGAAAATTCTCCAGTCGGTTGACGTGACGGCAACGCCTGACATACTTGAAGCGCCGCCACAGGAGGAGTATGGCGACATTGCATTTCCCTGTTTTGACCTGGCAAAAATCAGGAGAAAGAGTCCGAATGAGATTGCCAACGACATCGTGAAGAGCATCCAGGTCTCCAAACATCCGTTGCTGCTCAAAGTGGAAGCACGAGGACCTTACGTGAACTTTTTCTTATATTGGGAAAAAATTGCTGAGAAGATAATAACGCAAATACTTTTGAAAAAGAAGATTGATATCGGCGGGAAGAAAAAGGTAATGGTCGAATATTCCCAGCCAAATCCGGTTCATCCTATGCACATAGGCCATGCTAGAGGCACGTTTCTTGGCGACGCGCTAGCCAACACCTACAATTATCTCGGCTACAAAGCAATCAAAGCGAATTACATGAATGATGTAGGATTGCAAGTCGCCAGACTGGTGACAGCTTACAAAATCTTTGCTGATAGCAAGAAACCTAAAGGCAAACCTGATGCATGGCTTTGGCAATATTATGTGAAATTCCATGATGATTTGGAGAAACATCCTGAGTATGATGAAAAGGCAAGAGAACTGTTGAGGAAGTTCGAGTTAGATAAAGAGCCAAATGCAGTGAAGATGTTCAACAAGATTGTCGGATGGTGCGTTAAAGGTTTCAATGAAACTTACAAGAGCCTGGGGATAAAATTCGATATTTACTTTTACGAAAGTGATTTCCGCGATGCTGGCAAGGCAATGGTTGACGAAGCCTTGCAGAGGAATATAGCATTCAAGTCTCCGGAAGGAGCCATAGTAGCAGACCTAGAGAAACATGGGTTGCCAAATACCATCCTGTTGAGGTCTGATGGGACGGGATTGTATATAACAAGCGATTTGGGTTTGACTGCATACAAGTTCAAAAAGTATAATCTGAACGAGTCTGTGTGGACAGTATCTTCACAACAGAACTTGCATTTCAAGCAACTGTTCAAAGTCTTGGAACTTTTAGGATACGGTTTTGTAAAAAGATGCCATCACTTGTCATTCGAGCATATCAATCTCCCTGAAGGCAAGATGTCTTCGAGGGAAGGCAGGGCGGTGATGATCGATGAAGTCATCGAGAGTTTGGCAAAACAGGCTTTGGAAGAAGTCGAAAAGAGGAATCCGAAATTGCCGAAGCAGAAGAAGCTCAGCATTTCAAATAAAATTGCGATCGGTGCATTGAAGTATGCCATCTTGAAAATCGAGACCCAAAGCCCGATAATATTCGATTGGAAGCAGATGCTCAGTTTTGATGGCGATACCGGGCCGTATCTGCAATATGCGTACACGAGATGCATGGGAATACTGCGCAAAGCCAAGAAATACAAAAAGATTGCAAGCCTGCCGAAACTAAACCAGCATGAGATAATGCTTACCAAAAAGCTCTCAGAATTCAGTGATGTAGTGGTATCGTCAGCAACACAAATGAAACCAAACGTGCTCTGCAATTACACATTCGACCTTGCAACCGAGTTCAATTCATTCTACGAGAAATGCCATGTGCTAAGCGCCGAAGATGTCACCACGCGAGATTTCCGTTTGACGTTGGTACAAGCCACGAAGGATACAATGAAGAAATGTCTAGAGTTGTTGGCAATGCCTGTGCCTGAGAAGATGTAAACTCTTAAGCGGAAAAATAGAATTGTATTTATGCCAGTGAAAAATATTTTCCTGTCCAAGCGTGTCGGCTGGATAATTTTTACCATCCTTATTTTTGTGGATGCTTTCATTGATACGATAAGGGGTGCGGAGGGAAATCCGTTGTGGATACCTCTAGTCAATCTGATTGGGATAAACTATGTGCCTATGTTGGTGCCTCTCGTACTTCCATTATATTATTTTGCCTTGAAACTTTTCAGTCGTGTCGTAACGCGCGTAGACAAAGTACCACACGCCGAGGAAATCCTTCTTACATCACTTGTAGTGATTTATTTTGTATTTGATTTGTGGCTCGTTGCATCCGGGTTCTTCGGTTTCAGATTGATACGCAACTTTTACCAGACAATACCTGTGCTGATTGTTGCAGGTCTTGCATATGCATTGATGGCAGAGCATCTTGTAAAAAAGAATTAAATTTCGCCCTTGTGTTCGATTAGCCAATTATCTACAGCTTGCTTGATTTTGACAACCTGCTCCTGCCCGTTCGGAAGCTTGCGCTTGACAGTTATCGGAATCAGTTTCTCCCTGAATTCAACCCTTGCAATATTAGCAGAATCAGTAAAATCAGTCTTTGCCAGAACCGGGGCACCGAGCGCAACTTGCAATGTCCTTGCACCGAGCAATCTTGCCACTTCGAATCTTGTCAACCTATCATCTTGCCAAACCAACAAATCACCAAGATGTTAAATTTCATTTCCTGCCTATTAAAGCCTTTCTATGCCTCAGATTTTGAACTTGGAGACTTCTTTCAACAGGTCAACGTGTCCTAGGAATAATTGTCTGCAGCAGTATCTCTTCAATCCAAGAGAATCCATAACCTTCTTCGGGTCCTCGCCAGCAGCAGTCCTCTTCTTGTAATCCTCGTACAATTGGCCGACTACCTTGCCGCAACTGAAACATCTGACTGGTATCATCATAGTATCTTAATTATGTCTTTGTTGGGTTTAAATATTTTTCCGGTTTGTTAATCACGCGTAGGATATAGGAACTCCCTTGTCCATCAAGCGGTTTCTTAACAAGTAATAATCTATGGACGACACTATACCAAGCTCTTTCATATGGTTGGTTTCCGAACGAAGTGTCATTGTCTTGTTTGGCATGGTTCTCAAAAATCTCTCCTCTTCTACAGTAAGTGTTATCTCAGTGGGTACTTTAGACATGTCGAAAAGTTCTTCGGCACGTGGAACTTGACTTTTGTAAGGAGTTTTTTCTCTTATTTTTTTGTGTGGCAACACGTCTTTCTTTTTAGGTACTATCACATCTTTCTCTACTATGGGGCTGTCGAATTCGGGTAGTTCAACGCTTTGATTGACAATTGTCACCTCTTCACGATCGACAGATGCACTTTTACTCTTCTTCTGGTACGTCTCAACCTGCTTAAGCGAAGGACATGTTATCAAATCTTGATAGCCTGGACAATTAACAGCAGTCACACCAACAATAGCCGGATCATTAAAATATGCCTCTATTTCGGTCATGTCCAAATCTCTAATAGCCTTGATGTATGGTGCCAGGCTATTCATATACAATATGAGATGGCTTGGCATGATTTTCAATTTACTTGCCTTTTGTTCAAAAGTTGACTCTTCAATTATTATGGAGTAATGCTTGCACGCCATCTTGACAGCAGGGCTAACTCCCTCATTGGCGCCCAATAACTCTGTAATTTGACGGTAATCCAAATTGCCCAAAAGTTTTATCTTATCTTGGAATAGTTTGTCTGTAGGAAAACTGTCAGATTTTGTAGCATAATCAGTTGCGAGCATCTAATAGTAGATGGATAGTAAAACTTAAATCAGGATGCTTATCTCTTTGAACGCTGCTTGTGACGTCTTGAACCACGCTTGCTCGCTCCACGGCCGCTGCCATGGTGAGTCTCGTTCCTGCGCGGGTCGTATACCAACATATTTCTGTCGTACTGCATAAAAAGGTTTCTCAATTGCTCTCCTTTCGAGAATTCCACCAACGCGCGTGCAACAGCCATCCTTATCGCCTCAGCCTGGCCTACTATCCCGCCAGACTTTACGTTGACATCAATATCAACCTTGCTTGCAAGATCCCCAGCCAGCATCAACGGTTCTTTCACCCATAACCTCATAGGCTCGGTTCCCCATGCGTCCAACGGCTTGGAGTTTATCCTTACCATTCCCATGCCTGCGACCGCTTTCGCCCTGGCAATCGCCAGCCTTCTCTTGCCTGTCTGGAAAATCACTTTCGACTTGGTCTTTACCATTTCTTGCCACCTATTGCCGCTGACACTTCATTTAATGTCATGTACTTCCTCTTAAGCTTGGCTGCATCAGCCTCGCCAATCTTTTCAAAACTAGCGCCTTTCAATTCCTCTGGAATGCCTATGAAGACCTTCAAATTCTTGTACGCTTCCCTGCCCCTCGTCCTGTCCCATGGCAACATGCCACGGACTGTCCTGCGGAAGATGTTGTCCGGCTGCTTTGGGAAGAAAGGACCGTGTATAGGGTCTCCACGCTTGACGCGGTGGCTGTAGAATTCTTTCTTCGACTTGGCATTCCCTGAAAGCACAGCCTTTTCACAATTGACTATGGTGACCTTCTCGCCGTTCAGCAGCTGCTTGGCTACCGTTGACGACATCCTTCCCAATATCTGGTTTTCTGCATCGTATACTTTCATTATCCATACCTCTTTTTCAGCAAGCCCAA
>SCSR01000005.1 GCA_004297575.1 archaeon | reverse complement strand
CCTCTTTGTTCAATGTTCAGACCTGGCCATCTATGTCTTATTTCAAGCTTTGATTATTTCTCCCCATAACATTTAATCTACCAATATGGTAGTTCATAAATTCTTAATGAAACTATAGCATATTACATGCAATGCAACAACAAAAGAATCTTTTGTAACAATAAACCATTTTTTGACAAGTTCATATAATATGGTATTATAGGTATAAAAGGATATTGAGATAGCATGATAAATTCGGATAAGAAGGGGAGCGAAAGGCTTCCGGAGTTCCAGAAATACCTGATTGACAAGAAACTTGTCGCAGAGAACAAGACATCTTATTTTGCTTATTGGGTCAGCCGCTACCTCACTTACGCCATGAGGCAGAAAGCGCCTGTCGATGATTATCATGAGCCGGTTGTTGCGGCTTTTATGGATGAGCTTCGAGCCGACGAACACATTAAGGAGTGGCAGCCCCGACAGGCGGACGATGCACTTAGGCTTTATTACTTTCATTACCTCGGCAAGTCCAAGTCTGCGGCAAATGCCCCTGCGCTGAAAAATGTTCAGGCAGCGCTTGAGGAGGTGAGCCGCATTATCAGACTTAAACACTATTCCTATAGCACTGAACGAACGTATATTCAATGGGCAGAGCGTTTTTTTTGCCTATGCTGCCGAAACAGGTGAAAAACATGTTAAGGATGTGGCCGCAGAGGATTTCAGAGGTTTTCTTTCACATCTTGCGCTTAACGAAAAGCTCACCGGGAGGCGGGCGCCCTTTCCCGCCGATCCGGTGAAGCGCTGGGTTATGCGCATCACTAGTGTAGTGTTACATAAATAGCTTGACATTAGGGAATTTGTTTTGTATGCTACAAAGAATGAACATAGCAGAACGTATCACACTTACTCCACAAGAAGAATCAATGCTAAACCGTTGGTCACAGGGGAAAAGATTTCCACTGCGATTGATCCAACGAGCACAAATTATTCAATTGGCATCTCAAGGAGCTTTCAATCACGATATAGCAAAGCGTTTGAATATTTCCCGTCCAACTGTTCAATTATGGCGGGAACGTTTTTTAGCGCTCAGGCTATCTGGTTTAGAGAAAGATGCCCCTCGTCCGGGGCGTTTTCCAAAGATTCATCATAAAAGAGTTACCGAAATAGTCAATGCCACTCTGCACACAACACCACCGGATGCAACTCATTGGAGTACCCGTGGCATGGCCAAGGCGCATGGGGTCAGCAATGCGACTGTCCAACGTATATGGAAAGAATACAATCTAAAACCTCATCTGGTCAAAACATTTAAACTCAGCCGAGACAAACGATTTCTGGAGAAACTTTACGATATTGTCGGCCTTTATCTAAACCCGCCGGATAAAGCTATTGTCTTTTGTGTAGACGAAAAGAGTCAAATTCAAGCGTTAGAGCGAACGCAACCATTGCTTCCCCTGCGACCTGGCATTCCTGCAAGACAAACTCACGATTACACACGTCACGGGACAACAACGTTGTTTGCAGCATTAAACATGCTCGATGGAACGGTAATTGGAGACTGCATGCCCCGACACAGACATCAGGAGTTTATCAGGTTTCTGCAAATTATCAATACAAATACTCCATCCGATTTAGATCTCCATTTGATTGTAGACAACTATGGAGCGCACAAACATCTGCGAGTTCAGAGGTGGCTAAAACGTCATCCACGTTTTCACCTGCATTTTACTCCTACTTCCAGTTCTTGGGTGAACATGGTGGAACGCTGGTTTTCCGATATAACATCGAAAAGGATTCGTCGTGGCTCATTCAAACATATAAAAGAACTGATCATGGCTATAAAGAAATATATCGAATCTCATAATCAAAATCCAAAGGTTTATGTCTGGACTGCTTCAGTTGAAAGTATTATGAGAAAAATTTCAAATGTAAAGAACTGTTAGTAACACTACACTAGTGTCGTATCAGTATCTCTTGTTTTTGTATTTGTTCTTGTTCTTGCTTTCGAGATATTCGCGTCATCTAAGGTTGTTGTACCTTTTCTGGTCAAAACCCCTGATGTAAGAGCGGAGATATGGCTATCTGTAATTATATTTGGGATAACAGTTCTTTACACGATTCTCGGGGGGATAACAGCTGTATTCAAAGTTGATGCTTTACAGGTTCCCCTTATACTTCTATTCTTGCCTGTTTTTGTTATCGTTTCGGTTCCAGAAGCGCAGCCAGCGGAGTTACTCTTTAAGAAAGCTTTATCGTTTTTAAATATGATGGCTTAACAGTCGCAGCTGTAATCGTTGCCAGCATTAATTCTATTACTACTCAATTTTATAGCCTATTGAATTGGGGTGCTGTATCACAAGTATCGCCTAATAACCAGAAGAAAATGCTGAGATGGGTTGGTTTATGTAGTGCATCGGTCTTGTCGATATTTACACTCGTAGGTTTGATTCATCCAGTATCACATGGGAAAGAGGTCTGGGTTGACCTCACTGAAATATTTGCCGTTCTTGCTTCGCA
>SCSR01000038.1 GCA_004297575.1 archaeon | reverse complement strand
GTAGAATTGATGAGCCCAGAGCCCTCGCTTTGTGTTATCGTGTCGACACGTTCTATATTCAGTTTGACAGGCAAGCTACCCGATCTCAATATCGTTTCCAGCCTTAGCATCTCATTCTGTGCTTCATCGCGCGTTGTCTTGAACCCTTGTATGGATGGCGTGGTCAATGATTGCCCTGCGAGAGTTGACACTATGTTCAAAGAAGATACAGGCTGTTCGTCCAAAAACAACACAAGCTGCGGAGTTATGTAGCTTTCACCATTGCTGAAGGATGCAGGTTGGCCTTCAGTTGCCTTGGCAAACCTGTCCGCACTTTCCTTGCTCACTTGGACAGTAAAAGTAAACTTGTACCCGCTGTTGGCAGGCGTTATGCCGCTATGCTGCGGATCAGTCAGCACGTTTGTTATATCGTTGCCGCTGAATATGTTGGCAAGCACTATTGCAGAGTTGTTTGTAATGTTGGTAATTTGGAAGTTTATGCCCCCGAGTGCGAACGTGCTGTTGATAGAATGCAAGCTGCCATTCACATCAAGTTGGCTACCAACCAAGGTAACAGGATAGCTCGTACCGCCTACAATTATGTTCGCGTTGTTGTCTGTAAATTCTAATGGTTCAGCCAATTTACCATCGAATCTTCCCTGCTTTGCCAAAAAGTTTTGTATATCCCCGCCGCTTAATCCAGATGCCTCTAGCTGTATGAGATTAGAACCGATTGGTGTGACCCTTATGTCGCTCAACCCAAAAAGATTAACCCTCTCGCCAAGTATCCTTGCAGTCTCATCTATCTGTGCAGCAGTCACATTAGAAGTGCTTGGCGTCAGCAGCACCCTTGTCCCACCCTCAATCTCAATACCAAATTTCAGGTTTGTCGCAGATAGGTCTCTTACAGTGAAGCCGATATCCCTATCGCTTGTTGCAGTACAGCTTGCCGGCACATTGTTGGATAGCAGTGTAACAAAATCGCCTGCCTTTACATCACTTATTGATTGATCGAATGAAGTCGAATCAGTTATATGATATCCGTTAACTTGGGTGATAACATCTTCTGCTTTCAGGCCCGCACAATCAGCATTTGCATTGACAAATGATACAGCCACACCTGTCTTCTTGAAGACCATCGGCGAGAGCACGAAATACGCTGATAGCAAAAGCAATGCCACCAATGTGATAAACCTGACATCTTTCCATATCTTCACTTGTATCGCCTCTTCACAAACCATTCTAGCAATGATGAGTCAAACATCCACGTGTATATAAGATCTATCAGGAAACCTATCAGCAGCACTTGAGAAATATTGACTAACAACCTTGACGTTGAAATCAGTTGGACTACGAACATTGTGATGGAAACGGTAGCTATCAGTGTAACACCTGTTATCAACGCCTTTTTGTACTGTTTGCGGAATTCCTGCGGCGATGATTTCAATACCTTTGTCGTAAGGACGATATTTGTGTCAACAGTGTAAGCTATCAGCATCAACAAGCCGGCAAACCCTGCGAAGGATATCCTTATGCCGAGCAGAGACGTGACAGCGAGTGTGGTTATGATGTTCGCAAAAGTAGCGAATACTATGCCGAAACTTGATATCGCATTCCTGTAAATGAAATAAATTATTATGCTCATCAGCACAAACGCTGCTATCAGCAGGTATATCACTTGCTGGAAGAAAAAGTTGCCCAAATCTGATCCGATTGTCTGGACTGAGAATGAACTGTAATTAGCAGTTTGGTTCACTACATTCAGGACACTGGTTGTGTTGGTATCAGCTGCCACTTCTATATTGGCTCCGTATCCTGCAGATGTTTTCAGTCCTGATACCGAAACAGAAGAGAATTCCCTAAGCAATGCTGTCTCAAGCGCATGTACATCAACTGGCTGTGACGTCTCTATAGTGATTAGCGTCCCACCTTTCAGGTCAATGTCACGTAATATGAAATCCCCCGTGTTGCTGTAATTATAAAACAAAACACCTAACGACAGTATAAACAGTACAATGGGCACGAATGCAAGCTTGTTCAACATACAATCACTTAAGTATATCAGAATAATAGATTGATATAAATAAAAACAGGATTGAAAAACATGAAGATAAGCATAGTTGGTTCGGGTTATGTCGGGAAGGGGACCGGAGTAGAGCTTGCATCGGTAAATCATGACATCATGTTTGTTGATGTTGACGAAGCGCGAGTGAATGATCTGGCAAAAGCAGGCTATAATGCTACCGTCAATGTCAATGACGCCGTCCAAAATTCCGACGTGACATATATCGCCGTCCCTACGCCGACTGTTGACAGCAAGATAGATCTGAGCTACATAGCGACCGTTTCCGAATCGGTTGGAAACGCGCTAAAAGGCAAGAAAGGTTACCACCTTATTGTTGTAAGGAGCACGGTTGTGCCGACCACGACAGAGAACTTGGTCATACCAATTTTGGAAAAGGCGTCTGGGAAAAAGTGCGGCAATGAATTTGGAGTATGCAACAACCCTGAGTTCATAACAGAGTTCGATAAGACGACCGCAGATTCCGAGCTCAAGGATTGGTACATGAAGAACAAGGGCAATTATGCAGAATCTTTGAGGATGATTATAGGCGAATTCGACAAAAAGTCTGGCGACATGCTGGAGGAAGTTATAAGACCATTGATGATACCGATATACAGGGTCAATCTGAGGACGGCTGAGCTCATCAAATACACAGCGAACTGCAATCTTGCCATGAAGATATCATTTTGGAACGAGATTTTCCGCATAGCAAACAAGATAGGTGTTGATTCGAATGTTGTCGCGAAGATAGTAAGCCTTGACCAGAGGATAGGCGCTTATGGCATAGTGCATGGCAAAGCATTCGGCGGCAAATGCCTGCCAAAAGACTTGAAGGCCCTAGTTTCGTTCAGCAATGAGAAATTGAATTACGAGCCGTTGCTGCTAGAAGCTGTTGATAAGATAAATGAAGAGATTGGTAAAGATTTCGGAGTAAGAAGCTAGAACTTGGACACTACTACAAAAGCGCCAGCCATTATCATTAAGATACCGAGTACTTTGAACATTGTCAATGATTCACCAAAAAACAAATTAGCCAACACAGCTGTTACAATATACCCCAACCCGACAAGTGGATATGCATAGCTGACATCAGCATTCGACAGCACTACAAGCCATATGCCTGCAGATATGATGTATAGCATAAACCCGATTACAACGAACGGTTGCGATGCGATAGAAAGCAGTTTTGTTGACAGCATGTCGTGTATCTGCAACGAACCTATCGCATTCATGCCCTTTTTCATAGCTACTTGCCCAAACGCAGCGAGTGCGACACTTGCCAATATTAGTAATATTAACGACACCTTAACCCCCATCCATTAAAAATGGGCTTGTTGGCTTTTAAATCTATCCCACATATGTAATTATATGAATCCGCCAACTATATGGCCTGCAGTAGATATGATAGTTACAGACGGGAGCAAGGTATTGATAGCTAAACGCCAAGGTCCGCCATTCAAGGGGCTGTGGAAATTCCCAGGCGGCATGGTTGACGATGGAGAGACAGTTGAAGAAGCTGCTGTAAGGGAAACGAAAGAAGAAACGGGATTGGACGTTGAGATTACGGACATACTAGGCGTATATTCTTCCCCGACTCGCGATCCGAGAAGGCACACGATGGCTATCGTGTTCATCATGAGACCGATTAACGGCGAGTTGAAAATGAACGAAGAATCGACTGAGCTAAAGTGGGTTAGTTTTGACGAGATTCCGGATGGGTTGGGGTTCGATCACAGCAAGATAGCGCAAGATTTCAAAAAGTGGCTGAAACATAAAGGAACATACTGGAGCACTAGGCAAGCCTGAGGCCTCTTATAAATTCAGTAGCTTTGAACAGACTCTCGTGGGTTCCCGCGTCACTCCAGAAATCATTCAAAATCCTAAAAGTCATCTTTCCATCACTGATGTAATGGTTGTTGACGTCTGTTATTTCCAATTGGCCTCTGGCTGATGGCTTTAGATTCCTGATAACGTTGAAAACGGTTGAATCATACATGTACATTCCTGTGACAGCATACTTGGTTTTCGGGTCGGTAGGCTTTTCAATTATTTTGGTGATGCTGGAATCATTCATTTCAGCTACACCGAACCTCTGCGGATTATCCACTTCTTTTAGGAATATCTTGGCGCCAAAAGTGGATTTTTCAAAATCCTTGATATCCTCAGTTATATCTGTTTCGAATATGTTATCGCCAAGAATGGCGACCAATTTGTCATTGTCAGCAAACCTTTCCGCCAGCCTAAGGCCATCCGCTATGCCTGCTGGTTCTTCCTGCAGCTCATATGTGATTTTAGCACCGAACTCTTTCCCGCTGCCCAACAGATGGAGGAAGTGTCCGCCATGTTCCGGGCCTGTCACTATAAGGATATCCTTCACTCCTGCCTTCACCAATGTTTCTATAGGGTAGAATATCATGGGTTTGTCGTATACAGGTAGCAAGTGCTTGTTTGTCACCTTGGTCGCGGGCCTGAGCCTCGTACCTAAACCGCCTGCCAAAACTACGCCTTTCATACGGTTATTAAATCCATAATAAGATATAAATGTTTTTATGATAGGTGGGGTAAAAGTAAAAAAGCTGAAAACCATACGTGATGACAGGGGATGGTTATCAGTATTCCTGCGTCAAGACGAGTCTATTTTTACCAAATTCGGACAATGTTATATTACTATGTGTGAAAAAGGGGTTGTAAAGGCGTGGCATCTCCACAAGAATCAGACAGATACTCTGGTATGCGTATATGGCAAGGCATTGTTGGTATTGCATGACCTAAGGAAAGACTCGCCAACTTTTAATCAAACCCAGGAAATAAAATTATTGGATCCGTCGCATGATAAAGACAGTGTGCTTGTGAAGATACCACCAATGGTAGCACATGGTTTCACACCCATGGATTGCAATGAGACAAGAATACTGAATATACCAGATATCCCCTATAATTACGCGAACCCTGATGAGGAAAGGATACCTTGGAACGACACTAGCATACCATACAAGTGGCCATCGAGTGTCAGTAGAGGTGGCTGAATGAAGATTCTTGTGACAGGCGGAGCAGGTTTCATAGGCAGCAATTTTGTCCATCATGTCATTGGCGAGCACAAGGATGATGAGATAACGGTTATTGATGACCTTACATATGCTGGGAGAAAAGAGAACCTGCAGGATGTCATGAAGGATATAGAGTTCGTAAAGGGGGATATAGCTGATGAGAAAATAGTATCCAAACTAGTCAAAAGAAGCGATGCTATAGTGAACTTTGCAGCAGAGACACATGTTGATAGGTCAATACTTTCTGCAGGAGATTTTGTTAGGACGAATGTTTTTGGGGTGCATACGCTGATGGAAGCTTCAAAGAAATTTGGAATCAAAAAGTTTGTACACATATCGACCGATGAGGTGTATGGTAGCATAGACAGTGGCTCCTTCAAGGAGACGGACATGTTGAATCCGAGCAGTCCATATGCCGCCAGCAAGGCTGCCGCTGACTTGCTTGCCAGATCATATTTCATCACACACAATGTCCCGTTGGTGATAACAAGGACATGCAACAATTTTGGACCTTTTGAGCACATAGAAAAGTTCATACCAAAAGTGATATCAAATGCAATCCAAAACAAGCATATACCGATCTATGGCGACGGCACAAATATGCGAGATTGGATTTTCGTCAATGATAATTGCAAGGCAGTCTATACTGTACTGGAAAAAGGCAAGTTAGGAGAAATTTACAATATATCCGCCGACAAGGAAATGAAAAACATCGATCTTGCCATTATGATTTTGGAAATTATGGGTAAACCATCCAACCTTATCGAATTTGTGAAAGACAGACCGGGGCATGACAGGAGATATTCGATAGACTGCAGCAAGATAAAGTCACTTGGCTGGAAGCCTGAGATTGATTTCGAACAGGCGCTAGGGCAGACAATAGAATGGTATCATAGTAATAAAAATTGGTGGAAGTCAAGCGAGTCTGATGATTTTCATACAAGGTTCTAGGCGATTATATGGTGCTGGCAGCTTCTGTTGTCATATGCGTGAGGGACAGGCCTGATGATTTGAAAAGAGGTTTCGAGTCACTGAAAAAGCAGACGTTCAAGAATTTTGAAGTGATTGTTGTTGACAATGGTAAGACAAGCATGAAAGACATAACGCTTGACTACGGAGCAAAGTACATAAAATCCGCCATACCGATGAACGCATGCTATGCAAGGAATATCGGGTGGAAAAATAGCAGAGGCAATATAGTAGCATACATAGATGACGACGGTGTCGCGGAAAAGCAGTGGCTGGCATCCCTTCTCAAGGAGTATAAAGATAAAAGTGTGGGAGCTGTCGGAGGTAAAATAAATTTACCAAAAGAGACCAATCTGCTGGACGATGAAATCAAGAATGCGAAAGGCATCAAAAGATTTATTGCGAATGTTTTCAAGTTCCTCATAGATTACAGAGGCGACGGCAAGGTGACAAGCTCGGGCCAGGTGACAAGCCTAGGGAACATAAAGAAGACATGTTATGTCGATCATATACAAGGTTGCAATATGTCATTTAGGAGAGAGCTGTTGGAAAAGATAGGAGGTTTCGACGAGAAATTGTCAAGCGGATACCCATTCAGGGATGATGCAGATGCTGCAGTCAGAGTAGGTAAGCTTGGATATAAGATAGTTTTCTCAAAAGACGCTGCAGTCTTCCATAACCTAGGCAAACCATCGCCGAACCCAAAGTTCAGCAGATGGAGCCATGAAATAAAACAGCTCGAGCATCTTTACTTCGTACACAAAAACAATCTTGTTAGAGGGATTGCAGGTCATATAAAATTCTATATCCAGCAAGTTTCGGAAGTCGTGCTTTATTTCATAGTCTCGCTTGTGAAGCATGACATGTCGATATTTAGAGGTGTGGTTGCAGGCAAGTTATCTTATCTATCATGGAGATTCTTAGGAAAGAACGTATTTAGGGGGAGCTAAGTCATGGAGCATACTTGGGATGACACATGGAAAGAGTACAAGGGATTGAATTTTTTTGGGAGGCGATTGAAGGAAGCCGATTACCGCGCAATATTGAAACTCACGAAAAGTGAAGATGTGGGCAACGTTCTCGAGGTCGGCTGTGGGGCAGGGGAGATAACACAAAAACTCATGAGGCATTGGAAAGTGACAGGCATAGACAATTCTCCAAACTCTGTAAGGATATGCACAGAAAATGGGCTGGATGTCAGGCAGATGGATGCTTCGGACATCAAGTTCGACAATAGTAGTTTTGATTTGGTCTACTCAGATGGATTGTTGGAGCATTTTGAAAACTTCGAGCCCTTCGTGAAGGAGATGTGTAGGGTTGCAAAGAAACTCGTGATAATTACCCAGCCGAATCATTTCTCGATATATCACAAAATAATTCACAAGATGGGTGGGATACCGGTGCATGAGTATACGTATACTGTGGATGATTTTTCAAAGATATTCGAGAAATTCGGCTTCAAACTAGTTTCAAAGATTGGCGTTAACATGAACGAGCAATGGGGCCTATTGTTCGAAAGGCAAACTACAGACAGTTCTCTTCAAGCCTAGTCTTAAGCAATTTCAAGCCGTCACACAATTTGTATTTTGGTTCATAACCAACTAGGCTCTTTGCTTTTGTAAGGTCAGCCACAAAACCTTCCGAATAATAGTCGGAAACGTCGTTAACCGTGACATCCGATTTGGAATTGCATATTTTCAGTACAGTCCCAGCCAGTTCCTCCAGCGATGTGCCTTTGCCAGTAGCGAAATGGAAATCCTCGCCCGATATATCCTTTTTTCCACATGCCTTGTAAGTTTTGAACATACCTTGCACAACGTCGTCAATAAATGTAAAATCGAGCATATGGCCTGATGTGGAGATGTTGAGCGGTTTGCCTTTCAGCGCGTTTAGCATGAATGTCGGCACAACCCTGCCAAGCCTGTCCCTTTCGCTGCCATAGACACTAGAAAATCTGGTTATCACACAATTGATGCCAAAAGTTTTCTGATATGCGATGCAGAACCGTTCAGCAGCAAGCTTAGAAGCAGCATACACAGATATCGGATTTTTTGGATGTGTCTCGTTTACAGGCATCTTTTGAGCATTTCCGTAAACCTCTTTGCTGGAGGCAAGAAAAACTGTTGCATTCTTGTTGAGGTTCCTGACACTTTCCAGCACATTGCTTGTGCCTATGATATTAGTGTTAATGCACTTGACAGGATCTTGTTGTCCCCACACAACACGTGATACTGCAGCGAAATGGAATATAAAGTCTTTGCCTTTTACAGCATCGCTTATGTTTTTCATGTTGGTTATGTCGCCCGTGATTTTTTCACATTTCATATGTCCGGTATTTCCAGTATATTCCAAATCAAATAGCGTGACATCATCACCATTTTTAATCAACCTGTCAGCAAAATGGCTGCCTATGAAACCATTGCCACCAGTAATGAGGATTTTCATTTTACCACTGATTAGATTTGCGGTACAAACTTTAACTAGATTACTGAGCTGTCTTAATTCACGTCAGAACATTTATATAAATCTAAGAAATTAAACAAGATTTGGGAATATTATGGCATACTCTTTGGAGTCAATGGAAGGAACAACCTCTATAATCACTGGCGGGCTTGGATTTTTCGGAAGCAATCTTGCCCACAAGTTGGTTGCTTTAGGCTCGAATGTAGAGATATTCGATGTCTGCTTGGAACCTTTCGGTTGGAATTTCAACAACATAAAAGAAATCAAAGACAAGGTGAAGTATGTCAATGCTGATATACGCGATTTTGAGACTCTGAAAAAAGAGGTTGCTGGTAAGGATTTTGTCTTTCACTTGGCAGCCCATCCTGGGCATGCTGCATCTATAACAAATCCACATTTGGATATCGATGTTAATTGCGATGGCACGATAAATGTCTTGGAAGCGTGCAGGATAGCTGCTGACAATGCAAAGGTAATTTTTCCAAGTTCCAGAGGAGTCACAGGAAAGTCGATGTATCTGCCTGTCGACGAGAACCACCCTGCAAATCCCCTCGACATATACGGTGCGAACAAGCTTGCATGCGAGAAGTACATGCAAATCTATCATTATATCCATGGTCTGAAAACATCGTCAATCAGGATAACAAACCCATATGGTCCAAGGCAGTCTGTCAAAACTGCAGGTCGAGGTGCTGTGACATGGTTCATAAGGTGTGCGTTGGAGAACAAGCCGTTGACGATATGGGGCGACGGCAAGCAACTGAGAGATTATGCATATGTCGAAGATATAGTTGATGCCCTAATTTTAGCTGCGCAGAAAAAGCAGTCTGAAGGAGAACTGTTCCAACTTGGGACCGAACAGCGCATGCAATTTGTTGAGATGGCGAAGACTATAGTGAGGTTGGTAGGCAAAGGTGAAGTGACATTCCATCCATGGCCTGAGCTGAACAAGTCGATAGAGATCGGTGATTTCGTAGGTTCTTATCAGAAGCTGAAAAAGGTTCTAGGCTGGGAGCCGAAGACAAGCTTCGAAGAAGGAATCAAGAAGACAATCGAGTTCTACAAGCAAAGACTTCCAGAATACATCTAGTATGTTATAATATCCCAAAGCATTCTCAACCCGAGCTTGATGCCTTTTATCCTATTCCTTCCTATAGCTTTCGACTCACCCACCCTTTTTCTCAAAGTGATTGGTATTTCCAAAACTTTCAGTCCACTATCCAGAGCAACTATAGTTGTAGCTAATGCCCAATCATTCCCCCCGTACGTAATCTTGTCTTTAATCTTCTCATATGTTTCTTTCCTCATAGCCCTGTACGTGCATGCAGCATCTGTCAACCTAGTCTTCCTCCAGTATCTTATCTGTATCATTTTTGCCAAGAATATGTTGCCCCAAGTCAAGAACCAGTTTAGCTGGCTATTCTGGTCCAGCAGTTCCCTAGTGGTCCTGGAGCCTATAACCAAATCAGCATTTTCCAAATAGTCTATGAATTTCTTGGCATCATAAGCCTCAAATGTCCCATCGGATTCAGTCAGGATTATGATATCTCCACGGGCTGATTTTAGTGCTCTCTGGCATGCCCAGCCATACCCTTGGTTAGGCTCCTTTACGACCCTCGCTCCAGCCTCCTTTGCGAATTTGGCTGTCCTGTCTTTGCAATTATTGTCAACTACTACAATCTCGTGTGCTTTGTAAGGTACCATGTTATTTTTGAAATCCTTGACAGCACCCTTGACCGATTTTTCATCGTTGTATGCAGTCATCACTACGCTTATCTTAGCATTCTTCTTCAGTGGTCTGTATATCACATTGTTCTTGTATTTTGTATTCGGGCCAGTATCAAAAAGGAATACAGCGATACATGAGACTATCGCCAAGTTAGACAGCAAGAAAATATTGTAACTGGCTGGTATGAACGGCAACGGAATGACAAAGCTCGATATAATAAAAAGCCCACTAGCTGCATACACCAATACTGCTATTCCACCAATCAGCACGCTCCACAGCGCTATGTTTCCCATAAATTCACATCTTTTATTAGTATATTGGGTCGGGATATAAATCTGGTTTCAGATATCGCGCTCAACGATTTCCCTGTAGGACTGATAAGGAACCATTTCTATCTTTCCTGTGGCGCCAGGTGTGAACTCTATCATATCCGTATCTTCAAGGGCAGTGAACATGTGTGCGTGGTTATCCATAATCGAAAAATGATCGCCAGTTTTTATCTCCTTCTCCACTTCATTCCCAGATGCCATGTCTTTCTCGCGATACAAGAAACGGCCGCGTAGCACAACATAAATCCTAGACGGAGCGCCAGCAATGTCCTTATTTGGCTTGAAGTAATATCCGCTCCTTGAAACGCCCTTTTTCGTATGTGATACGAATGCCTCGAACTTGTCGAAAATAAGAAGGCATATCTCACCTCTAGTGTCCTGTTTCAATTCTTTCAGTTCAAAATGCTCAAGCACAATTATCGTATGAACAAACTGTTTTAAATAGATTTTCTGCAAACACCGTAGATGGTCAACCCAATCGGTAATGGGATGTTTTTCTTGATCAATATGCTCTCACTTTTGAGAATGTTGTAAAGCAACGAGTTAGATATTCGTCCAAGTGCCATATGGTCTAATTTCGGGACTGACCTATCTTTTACCATCCGCATGATAAATGTCGGTAAGAGAAGGGAGAAATTCCAATAGCCAAGCTTCAGTATTTGGAAATTTTTAAGCAAAGATTTCAATGCAGCCTTGCCATACCTCCTCTTATGTTCGAGTGCCCTGTCGTGCGAACTGAACAACATTTGGAATGCTGGGACTGTGAAAATAAGATAACCCCTAGGTTTCAAAACTCGGCAGACCTCTTCCACGGATTTGGCATCGTCTCCTATATGTTCGAACACGTCAAACGAAGTGACTATATCGAAAGAACTGTCTGGATATTTTATATCTGTAGCGTCGCAAACCTTCTTTTCTTCACAAAGACGTTTCGGGATAAACTTTACAGCATTTGGATTGATGTCAATCGCATACACTTTACCGTATTTTTTCAGAATCTTGATTTCCCCACCAGTCCCAGCACCTATATTCAATATTTTACCATGCTTTCCGACATTTGACAACAACGCATCTATCAAATCTGATTTGGCTCTTATCCAGAAATCATTATCATCCGATATTTCAGATATTTCCTTGTAATCCGTTTTCATTCACCTATTTTCATTGTGTATGAAGAACAGCTTTCAAGCCATTCACGTTGTTTTTTACATCCTGCCAAGATTTCATCGACAATATTTTCCTTAAGATATACTTTGGAGCAAGATAAAACTCCCTATGAGCTTTTTTATACCAGTAAAATATTTCATCTCTCGATAAAGTATCTGTACCTACTGTAGGATACGTATGCCAAAAATATTTGGATGTATCATCGTCTTTTATGAACCCTTTTTCCTTGTACATCTCATACAGTTCTGTCCCTGGCAGCGCGACTATTGGGTGGAATGCACATGCATCAAGGTTCAGTTTCTTGGCAAAATCGATGGTTTTTTTAGCATCTTCCGGAGTCTCTCCAGGCAGACCGAACATAAAGAAACCTCCAACACCAATGCCAACTTTCTTGCAGTTCTTAACAGCGTCTTCTATCTGCGCCAGTTTGTATGTCTTTCTGATATTTTTCATAACTTTCTCGCTGCCAGTCTCTACCCCGAAGAATACAAAATGGCATCCTGATTCCTTCATCCAGTAAGCAAGCTCCTCATCGACAGTGTCTGCCCTTGTCCCGTTAGGCGTTATCCATGTAATGTCAAGCTTTCTTCTTACAATCTCTTTCAAAACAGTAATAGCCCTATTCTTATCAAGGGTGAAGCTGTCATCTATGATCTGCAGTTCCTTGATGCCATATTTCTTTATCAGATACTCAATCTCATCGCACACGTTTTCAGGCGATCTCATCCTGTATGTTCTGCCAAAGACTTTCTTCGAGCAATATATGCAATGATATGGACATCCCCTGGATATAATTATCGAAACATGTGGCTTTCTCTTGCCGAGCGGATGGTGAGGATATGCAAATACATCGAACAAATGACGGGCAGGAAAAGGTATTGTGTTCAAATCCTCTATCAATTTTCTTGGGTTATTTTGTATTACTTTGCCGTTTTCTTTATAGACAATTCCATCAATCTCGCTAAGATTCTTGCCGTTGCATATTTCCTGCATCGTGATTTCACCCTCACCACAAACAACAATGTCTATCGCGTTGTGCTTTACTATCTCAAGAGGCAATGCAGACACATGACTGCCACCGAATACAACTTTTGAATTGGGGACAATAGATTTTGCAAGCTCGGCTATTCTCAACCCATCCGGAAAAGATGCCGACGTTGCAGTTATTCCTATGATGTCTGGATAGTACTCTGAGAAGAATTTCTGCAAATCCACATCCTGTACAGATAAATCAATCGCCTTCACTTCGTGTTCCTTTTCAAGGAATGCTGCTATGTATGCCAATCCCAAAGGAAGCCCTCTAACTACACCGCCTTTGAACGTCCCTTGGAATCTCAAATCTGATGGATTTATCAATACAACTTTCATCAAATTACCTTTCTATCTCTTGTTTACTTTACGTATATTAATCCATATCGCCTATTCAGGACAATTCTATGCCATTGCCTGGTCTGAAGTCTGTCTTGATGTAATCGAATATGTGCGTTGAATTATCTCTGGGTATTCCAGAAACTTGGTCTCTTGTAATCTCATATATAACATAGTTTGCCGGATAATATATCGTGATAGCGTATCCATTGCCGATTGATATGTTGTGTGATACAATCGTGCCTTGGTGGTAATACACGCTCATTATGATAGCCAATGACCCGTCATGGAATGGCATTGAATCATTTACGAAATAAAGCTTCGATCCATCAGGGAAGGTAGGATACTTTGATTTCAAAAAGTTCATCATAACAGACTCGTCGCTCACACCATTGTTAAATTTGTAATTCTCTATCAGTACCAAGGCTGCAGAGTTAACTAATATGAAAATGATGGTGAAAGCAGATACAATCATTTTTGAGTTGGCGCTTCCTACTACATTTGACAATTTTTGATAGACATAATACAGGAACATTCCGAACAATATGCTAGTACCGATTGACGGTGCGAACGACCAAGATGATTGGATGGGGGTGTTTGCCCAAAATAGGAACGGGAAGATAGCTACACCAAACCAAACAATGAAAAATTTGGAATTTTTCGAGCCTCTTAATAAAAGGTATATTGAAATAAGCGAGACTGTTATGGATGTCAATATGACTAGCGGCCAGTAAGCAGAACTTATGAAATACGGTAAGCTTGCCCTAGAGAGATTCCTTATATCAATCATCGGGATGATGATGAACATTGATGCCAAATACTCGAAAAGATTGATAAAGAAATGCAGTCCAAAATAATATATCCCTATACCTTTAACCACCCACCCACTCTTTTGTATTATGTATTCGTATGCGAGGTAAGGGATGAATGGGGCTGCGAATATAAGCAGCTTTTTAATATGTCCTATGATGCTCTTGATGTCAATCTTGTTTGAAAATATCACCAGATACATGAACATAATCGGCAGCAATACGACCGATCCCTCATATGAAAGGAGAGTGAAGATAAACATAATCAATGACAAGAGCAGGTATTTTCTTTTGTCAGTTTCATTCCATTTGACAAAAGATATGAAAGACGTAAGAAGGAAGAATGTGAACAAGCTGCCTTCTACCAGTCCAGCACCTAAGAACATTACTGTATCAAAGTGTGTTGCCAAAGTTGCGAAAATCAAGGACGAAGCCAGTGCGACGATGCTTTTGTTGGTAAACTCGAGAGCCAGAATGTAGACTAACAATGTGTCCACAAAATAGAACAACAGAATGTTTACTATATGATACCCGAGCGGGTCTAGACTAAACATGTCGTACCAAGGGATAAACAACAGTCGGTTGAGCGGCCTGAAATAGCCACCCAGATCTAGAGTGAATATGTAATTTATGTTGGTGTTCGAAACCTGAGCTGCATATAGTACGACCGAATCATCGGCCTTGAATTGGTTGAAGAATGCTTGAAAAAACACTATGAAGATGACAAGGAAAATCAGAAATGGATGGAACTTCTTCTCTTCCAAATAACTCGTCACACTTTTCATGCCTATACCAGTTTTATTTTAGGATGCCGTATTTATGTCTGTTTCCCAGATATGACAAACGCAGCTTGATGACGTCTGAGAACATTTTCAGCGAGTCTGAGAACAGGTTAAGGTGGGTCTTCTTCGAATTTGCCCACCTTATCGGAATTTCTTTTATGGAAAAACCCGCCATCTTTATTTTATACAGTAATTCCACGTCAAAGCTCCACGAATTGTTTATAAGCGAGTTCATGGTCTTCTCCAAAGCATTCCTTTTGAAGACCTTGTATCCGCATTGTGTGTCAGCAAATGGCAGATTGAACAACAGTCTAACTAACAAGCGAAACATTTTGCCGGAGAATTCTCTCAAAGGCGGTTGCCTTATGACAAGTTCAGAATCTTTCAAACCCCTAGAACCTATCACAACATCAAATCTTTCTGTATGACTGATTAGTTTTGCAATCTCATGCGGAGAAGCTGAAGAGTCACCATCAGCAAATACGATCAATTCTCCGCTAGAATGTTTGAATCCGTTTTTCAATCCGCCACCTTTTCCAAGCCTTGTAGCAGATTTTAACAAGGAAATATTTTTATATGTTCTGGCTAATGAGTTTACAATATCACATGTAGAGTCTGTCGATCCATCAGCTGATACAATGATTTCAATATTTTGATCCTTGAAGTATTCTTCCAAGTCAACAATAGTCTTTTTTATGAAAGTTTCCTCATTGTAAGCCGGTATTATAAAAGATATCCTACCCTTTCTAGCACTTCTCATACTATCCCTAGAATTATTTTCATGGACGTTTTGAAATGCTTGAAGACCGCGCGCTGGATGTTCATTTTCGACTCGCCGCTTGTTCTTCCTGTCCAGCTTATTGGTATTGTCTTGTATGTAAGCCCTTTTCTGATGCCCTTGAGCGCAAGCTCCACGCCTATTTCATAGCTGTCTGTTTTCGGGTTTATTTTCTTAATCGAGCTCTTCTTGTACGCTTTGAACGTGTTTGTTATGTCGCTGCAACTTGAAAGCGAAATCATCTGCAGGAATAGGTTCCCAAGGCGCGAGAACTTCAATTTTTCTCTAGGGTAGTTCACGACCTTTGCGCCCTTCATGTACCTTGAGCCGAACGCCATGTCATAACCGCTATCGATTATCTTGACATATTTCATCACATCATCCAACGAATCGCACATGTCGCCATTATAAGGAACTACAATTTCGCCTTTCGCCATATCAAATCCCTTCCTTAACGCCTTACCATATCCCGGAGGTTTCCATCCCTGGACCGCTTTGAAACGGCTGTACTTCTTCTCCATGCTTTTTAGTATACTCCAAGTCTCATCCGTGCTGTCATCAACAGCAATTATCTCAAAACTCATGCCTGTTTTCGACATATAATCGTGTACGTGCTTTATCACAGTTCTAGCATAGCCTTTCTCGTTTCTGAACGGAATTATGATAGACAGTTTCATAATCTTTATCACCTTTAAATATCTTATGTAGTATAACTTATCACTAAGAGCATTTAAAAATGATTTGAATGATAGATTTGCAAAAAGAATTTGGCGGAAGGACTGTATTTGTTACTGGGGGAGACGGTTTCATAGGTTCTCATCTTGTCGATAAGCTTGTCGGGCTAGGTGCAGATGTCAGAGTGTTAGTGGAATCGGTTGCTCACAACCCGCTGATCAACATAGGGCACCAGAAGGATAAGATAAAGATACTAAGGGGCAACCTGATAGACAAGCATTCCCTTGACGAAGCTGTAAAAAATTTGAGAAATTCTCACGACAAGCCTATAGTTTTTCATCTGGCAGCGCAGGCACATGTGGGTGAATCATGGGTCAGGCCTGTCGAGACATTGATGACTAACACGCTTGGAACATATAATTTATTGCAGGCGATAATAGATTCCGGAGTGGAGATTGCCAAGTTCGATTACGCAGGGACGGCAGAGGAATACGGCCACAACCCTGAAATACAGACAAACGATGGTGTTCATCTTCATGAAAAGTCTCCAGTCAATCCGACGAGCATATATGCAACATCAAAACTTGCAGGTGATTTTTTGACACTGAACTTTTTCCATGCATATGGCATGCCTAATGTCGTGACGAGGATGTTCAATAATTTTGGTCCAAGGCAGAGTCCGCGTTATGTCACAGGAGTGATAATTACACAAGCACTGTTAAGGAACGAAATATTGCTTGGAAATCTTGATCCTCGCAGGGATTTCACATATGTTGGGGACGGTATACTGGCGCACATGCACATAGCAGCCAAAGGCAAGCCAGGAGAGACTTATTGCTACGGCTATGGAAAGGACATTTCAATCAAGGATTGGGCGGAGCTGATTATCAAGGTAGGAAAGGAGATAGGTGTGTGGGGGGACAGGGAGATAATATCTGATCCGAAAAGGTATGAGCCTGGTACGAGCGGTTTCAGGCCAGGTAAAAGTGATGTGATGAAGTTGATAGTTGGTTATCAGAAGCTGCATGATTTGAGTGGCTGGAGTCCGCAAGTGACATGGGAACAGGGGATAGCCAACACGATAAGATGGTATGCAGAGAACCAACAGAAATGGATGGGCTTGAAAGACTGGTAGACTAGACTATTACTGGTGTTGGTATCGGGATTATGAATTTTCCGCCGCGTTTCTTAAATTCCTGTTCCTGTCTCATTATGTCATCCTTGATGTTCCATGGCAATATTATCATGTAGTCAGGGTTGTCCGCATGCATCTGTTCCATTGACACGACAGGTATATGCATACCTGGGTTATATGAGCCTTGTTTGAGCTTGTTCATCTCAGCAAGATAATCTATCGTCTCTTTCCCAATCCCGCAATAGTTCAGCAACGCATTACCTTTTGCAGCCGCTCCGTTTCCGACTATTCTTTTTCCTTCGGATTTCAATCTCGTCAGAAGGCTTACCAAATTCTCCCTCACCTTGTTGACATTTCTTGCAAACTCCACGTACGTCTCCAACTCATCCAGTTTCATTTCTTTTTCCAATTTCAGCAGTTCATCGACAGCATTTGTTTTTTTCCACTTGCCTATGTTCTTCTTGACAAAGATTCTTATAGAGCCGCCATGCATAGGAGTCCTCTTAACATCGAATATTTCCATATTGAACCTTTTGAAAAGCACGACCAATGGTCGTATGCTGAAGTAAGACAGATGCTCATGATAAATCGTGTCGAACTCAAACTCCTTTAACGTGTCGACCAAATAAGGAAATTCAAACATCAATATGCCATCATCAGTCAGCATCCTGTTCATTCCATTCAAGAAAGTGTCATAATCCTCTATATGCGCAAACACGTTTGTCCCTGTCACAGCGCTTACCTTGCCATATTTCTCAGAAATCATTTGTCCTACATCTTCGCTGAAGAAGTTTTTCACAACGTCTATGCCATCAGCGATTGCAAATTCCACAGTCGGCGACGGGTCCACACCGAGAACCCTAGTCCCCAATGCCCTAAAAGCTCTGAGCAGGCTACCGTCGTTGCATCCTATGTCAACAACCAATGAATCCTTCCCAAGACCAAAATTAGTCACGATATAGCTTGCAATATTCTCAAAGTTCCTTTTCATTGTCATGCTAACAGATGACAGATACCTGAACGACCTGTACAGCGGTTCCCTTGCAGCTATGTAGCCTAGTTGCATGTGCCCGCATGTCTTGCAGAACCAAACTTCCAATGGGAACTTGGGTTCCTCTTCATTCAGCTGTTCTTTTGTCACAAACGCGTCTGCAGCAGGCTGCAAACCAAAATCCAAAAACTTGTGCAAATCAGTTCCCTTGCACACCCTGCAGTTCTTGATGTACATATATCACGTATTTCTTGCGTATGTATTTAAAACATCAGTCAGCCAAATAGAACCCTGCTTATACTATCTACGGATAGCATTTCTGTTGCATCAGCAACAGGCGGGACTCTTGTAGGTATGTTCTGTATGAAACTTGGTATGGTGTTGATGTAAAAGTACCAAAATATTATCCCTTCTACAATCATGACAAGCAACGACAGGTATATCCACTTTTTGCTTTTCATTTGCGACACGCCTACCATAATCAGCAATGGCACAGATGCGGGCAGCAGATCGTTCACGATGCCCGCCTTTATCCATCCCCAATAAAGCAGACCTAAAATCATTGGCATAACAAGCAGCCAGAAAAATTTTCTGTCCTTGTGAAACATCTTATATAATCCGATCAGGCTGAACGCATATACAATAGATGACAATGCTCCTGGGAAAGATAACAGCCAATGGTATATCATCGGTATTTCGGATACAACAACTGTTTTCTGTATTTGGATAATTGGGATTGTTGTGAACAATGAAACTAGTTTCAATACAAGAAGAGATGGTGTCGTGGTCATGATAAAGTCGATTATCCTGATTTCCACTATATAGTAGAACGGCTTTGAAAGAAAGTCTGAAAACACTGCACCTGCGCTTCTGTTAATAGTGCTCTCATATCCGTTTACCGCGAAAGGATAAAGGAAGAAAGAACTTGGCGTATCAGGAGATTCTTGCGTACCAGTATTTATCGCATAGTAAACCATGATGGGAAGAAGAAGGATACCTATTAGCAATACGCTTTTGAGAATATTTTTGCGTTTGGCCATATAGCCATAGATGTAGACTGGTATTATTGAAAACATTGTAGATACATGCGCGAAAAATGCAGCTGCAGATGTGAACGAGCTTAGTGTCATGCGATTCTTGATGACGAAATAATATGAGAAGAAAATAAAGAATATGGAAAAGTTCCTCGGCCATGTGTATACGGTATTTTGGAGGACGAAGGAATTGAGTGCAACGAAAAGTATTGTAAGGAACGCGTACCTTTTGTTAAAGTCCTTTGCAATCAGATAAAGAGGCACAATTAGAAGACTGTTGAGGAATACAGAGGATGCCTGATATACCCAGAAATGGTTTGATAATACTTCCAAAAACATTGCACTGAGGATATTGAACATAGGTGTGCGGCCATATGCTGTCGCGAAATCCCCTGCAAGATACTTCTCACTGGCCTGATAATGCCTAAACCAATCCGATCCTATTGGATAGTATGGCAGGAACAATTGCAGCAATATCCCGATGGAGAATTGCAAAAGGAAAACATACACTACTACCCTGTTCTCTTTCGAGATGTTCTTAAGGAACTTTATAGCAAACGGGAGCAATCCAGCCATAGGAAGCAGGATAGTTACAGGATAAAATACTTTGGCAAAAAACAAAATCAGTCCGTATACAAGCCATGATACGATGAATATCAAAATTCCAAAGGAGAACGCCATGTGATTTTCAATCTTCCTATATTTCATCAGAAGTTGCGCTGTTCCAAACCATCCGATAAATCCCATTGCCAACACGGCAAGAGATACCATGATATACTCCATCAGCATGAAGTTAATTGGTAGTTGGTAATTTATTTGAGTATCGATTTAAGATTCCTGATAAACCCTGTATGTGTAAAGTCTTTTTGTGTAGCCTTGTGCACAGAGACGAAAAGCATAATGCTAGATATCGTTATCAGTACCACTGATGAGAAATCCTGTATGCCATAGGACCATAGCGGACTTCGGAATAAGGGAATCACTGAACCGAATACCATCAGCATCTTCGTGTGGTTGGTAAGCCATAAAGCCCATGAAAACATCGAGAACGTCCACATGGCTCTGAGCTTTGTCTTGATGAGGGAAAGATATGTGCCTACTGATGCCATAACAACACTCGCAATGACGAGCGATTGTTCCAAGAAACTATATTCAGGTATTTTGGTCTCCCTGTACAACGCTGCGTATATAACAGTGCTTGCAATTACGAAACCATATCCTAATATCTCCAGCTTGGAAAGATTGAACTTGCTCAATTTTGGCTGATTGTATGCGAGCAGGATTATCATATAAGGTACTAGCCACACGAATATATGCCATTCCCCAACGCTGCTGAATATTGTAAACAGCAGTAAAAGTATGAAGATGTTCCTTACAAGCTCAATTCTTTTATCTTTCAGCCCGAATTTCAGTATGTAAAGAGTCCCACATATGATGCTCAAAATCGTGATTGGTTTCGCTAACATCTGTACCTGTAAGTTATCTTCATAAGTGCTAGCCATACCTAGCGTAAAATAGTTCACAACCATCTTAACAGCAGACAAGAACGTTGTACCAGTTATAGGGAGATTAGTTACAAAGGACAGTTGCACGAGCACGTTTGTGCCAGCCTTGAGGAAAAATGGAAGCGTAATTATTGAAATTGTCAGTAATGTTATCCCGATATAAGTCAATGATTGCTTGAGTTTCTTTTGTTGGAGTAGATGGTATATTATGACTGGCATGAACACTACACCTAATGAAAGCTTGAATAACAGTGCAATGCCCAAGAACAATGCAGATAATTTGATGTTAGGTTTTGATCTTACCAGAAAATACACCGAAAGAAGAAGGAAAAACATGAGAGGGTTCTCGTCTGAGCCATCCGCACCTGACATGAGCAAAAGTATGAACGAGAATGCATAGAAGAGACTGGCATACTTGGCGGTTTGAAGATTGAACAGCGACTTCGAAATATAGAAGATTAGGACAATTGTCAATGCATCGTAGAATATGCTAGGTATTTTGAGCAGTGTGTAATCATCACCAAAAACTTTTATCCAAGATACCCAACTCAGCACAAGCAGTGGGCCATATGGTGTAGGGCTATTGCCTGTGTGCGTCTTATCTATGTAAAGAACCCTGTTTTCTAGTATTGTGTTTGCTGTTGCTACATATTTCGGAAAATCATGCGGAACAATACTGTAGCCTTGCCCGGGAGGCGAAACATACAGCGGCGCTAGAACAAACCTAGCTACAAGTGCCAGCAATACAACCAATATCAAGAATCTTTTTTCTATCATGCGTTACCACTTGTTTCGAAAAAACTTTTGACAGCATCTTGTCCAGACACGACGGTTCTTCCAGTTGACCTCTCATACGGATATGTCATGTATTGTCCAGCAAACTTGATGTTGCTAAACTCTTTGTTAGTGGGTATGGCGTCAAAAAGGCCAACTTTTTCTATAGCGCCACCGTAGGGCGTCCTATTCACCTTGTGCCACAGAACCTTCACCTTTTTCTTGAAAATCTGTTCGAAATATCTCATATAGTAGCTGAATATCTCATCATCACTCATCTTTAGGAACGGGTCATTCTTGTCATAATAGTTTGATATGTAGAATACACGCCACGGGAATTCGCCGTAAAGATTATTCTGGTCGATTATGGTCCCAAACGGATATTTACCGATAGTGTTTATCCAATAAAGGTCGCTCAGATTGTCTTCTATCCCTATAACCACGCTTACGTTTGTTGCATAGTCTATAGACGAAAACTTGTTCCCAATATCTGTCGGCATGCCTTCAACAATTCCTGGCACCATCGTCGCAGGCAGGCAGCATACAACAAGATCATCTTTACTTACATTAATCTCATTGTTTCCTGTGAATATCTTATTCACATATCCGCCATCCATGATTATCTTATCGACAGATGTGTTCGTCACTATATTTCCTTTTAGTTTTTTTGATGCATAATCAGATATAATTTCCCAGCCTTCCCTTCCTTTGGGATAGCCCAGTATACTTGACTTGCCCATCTCAATCTTGAACCTCTCATACAACCATGCAGCAGACATTTCTGAAAATGGAATAGGGAACTTGTGATTTTCCAACAAACCACCGAAAAATCTTGCTACATGAGGTGTGGCATTCTTACTCAACCATTCTTCAGCCGAAATCTTATCCAGCTTCCTTATGTCGCTTGTCGAGAACATCAGTTTGAGTCCCATCAACCCGAATTTTATTTTATCGTGTAGCGTGAAAGGCTTGAAAAAAAGCAATTTGGATTTGTTCAGTTGTGAGAATTTCTCATCACCTTCGATGTAAAAGCCTGCTTTAACCCTCTTTTCGACAATCTTGTCATACAAGTTCGCCTGCTTGAAGAAATCGATCGTATTCTGGTCAGACACATGGTGATAATATTGGGGTATGTTATACCCTTCGACATTAAATGACGAAGCAACACCCATCAAATGATTTTCTTTTTCAACAAGTGTGATTTCATCAACCTTATTTTCCATCTCTATGCATGCACCCAGTCCGCTCAATCCACCGCCTATAACTATGCCTTTCATACAAAATCATCTGCAACTATTGCTTATATTGTTTTATCTTATCATGCCGCTAAGGTTGTCGTAATCGAACTCTACTCTGTATTCGCCTTTATCCAGGTATATCGACCTCAGTATGTAATCGGTCTTGTATATGTTGGATTCAGCTTTCTTATCCGAGCAAACGCCATTGCTGCACTTGTAGTAGTATGCTTTCCAATCAGGATACCATATCTCGCTGAGCACAAGGAATCCAGGCTGTGTCATGTTTACGCTTAGCGCAATCTTGTTCGGAGAATAATACATGATTGTTGCATTCCATTCGCCTTTTGTGCTGTTCGAACCCAGCGGATTTTCCTCTAGCAATACAGTGTTCCATGGATCAAAATCAGGCTTTTTCATCTCGTCAAGCATCTTATCCTTGTTCATCACAATATAATCGCCTGCAACAAAAGCCCTTGGCAGCATGTTATCATTCCTATACAGGTATATCGTCTGGTTGAAATCAAGCTGTTTCCTTATATCAAAGCTGGTGACATTAGTTGCTGAAACGAGGCTGTACCTGCCATTGCCGAACTTTTCTGTTGACAAAACATATTTTACATTCAGCAAGTCCAACATCTTCGGGTTTGAAATGTTTCTTACCACAGGCATCGCGTTTGCCCCCTCAAGCTTCATATTCTCCATTGCAGTTATGTACTTGGCAGAATAGTCCAAGCTTATCGGCACGAAGCCATCTATAATCTCTACTCCGTTCCTTGTAGCAAACCTTGATCCAAGCGTCCTGTTCAACCCGACGACACGGAAATGTTCATTTGCCGCATCCTTTGCCACATAATCTATAGCCGGATTTTGCGGGTAAATCTTATCAACTGGTGCTACATCGACGTACTTCATGCCGAATAACCAAAGATCGGCGACTACAAGAATCAATAATGCCAAAGAAACGAATCTTACGCCAATATTGTATTTAATCCTCATCATGAGCAACAATGCAGCAGATACCAGTATTGCAAAAAGTTTGAGAGAGTCGCCAAGTATATACCAGTATATTTTTTCCACAATCACTGACTTGTTTTTCAGGTAATAATCAAAGACATATGTTCCAATTCTATCTGGCGACGGAGCGGATAGTCTTTCCAAGCTATTTGATATCTGTGCGTTTCCAATCGACAATATCTTGTCCTTAAGTGCGTAGATTGCCAAGGATGCTATTGCAGCGATAACAGCGAATATGAAAAATACCTTCGTCATGCGTGAGAGCATGTTTCTTGAATTGTTTAGAGCTTTTCTAAATGTGCCAAAACCAAAACCTGCAAGCACAGAGAATGAGAATACGAATAAGAACAAAAATCTGGCAGGATTTCTTACTATGTCAAAGAAAAGGATTATTTTGTGAATGTATGGGAATGCGGGATTGTACTGTCCGAATGAAAAAAACAACGAGACGATACCTAGAGCCGCAAAAAACAAAGTATACTTGTTCCTTTCAAACATCACAGCCAACAATGACAGAATCAATGGC
>SCSR01000037.1 GCA_004297575.1 archaeon | reverse complement strand
CCCTTTTTAGCTGCAAACTGGCCTTTCACCGTATGCACAAGCATCTCCATCTTGTCCCCCACACCCATGATGACATTTTCGTCAATTATCTTCTTTGTCCTCTCAAGTTTCGGCGCCTTTTCAGCATAGACAGTGAACAGCCTCTCGCCTTTCCTCACGCTATCCCCGAGCTTTTTGTTTAATGCTATCCCTGCGCCCTTGTCGTTCGGCGACCCGGCTTTCCTTGCGGCATCCACTAATGTTCCATTGTCAATCCACATCACCATGCCATTCCTGTCAGCATAAACGTCAACGCCATGTTCCCCGATCAGTATATCTTCTGGCTTTAGTCCAATCTCGCCGCCCTGTTCTTCCATAATCTGCCTCATCTTCGCTTCTGCCTTGCCTGACTTCAATATATCCAACGCAAGCTCTTTGCCGTTTTGTTTTCCAGCCATCTCCAGCAACATGCCTGCGATATTTACAGCCTTGTCTATGACATCGGGCGTGCGCTTTGCACGAGTAAGAATCTCAAATGCCTCTTTTGCTTCCAATGCCGATCCGACACTGTACCCTATCGGCTGCTCACCATAAGTGACAGCACACTGTGTCTCTATCCCGAGCTTCTTGCCCAGCCCGATAAAGTCTTTTGCGAGCAGGTCCGCGTCACCGATAGTCTTGATCTTCGTCCCTCTCCCTGTAGGTATGTCTATCACAAGATGCGTCGCCCCCACAGCTTTCTTCTTTGACATTATCGACGGCAGCAACATCGGGTCGATTGACAGCGGATATTCCACCTGGATGAAAATGTCATCAGCAGGCGCAAGATGCAACGCCCCACCCCACACAATACAACCGCCTACCTTGTTTACAACATCCTTTATCTCCTCAATCTCCAAATCAACCGGCATCAGCACCTCTGCACGGTCAGCTGTGCCTGCAGCGCTGGTGATGGCACGAGATGACGTCTTCGGTATGGTCAATCCAGCTGCGGCGATGATTGGCACTACTAGCAATGTCGTCTTGTCACCTGGCACGCCACCAACCGAATGCTTGTCACAAATGATTTTGCCGTTGAAGTTCAGCTTCTGACCTGTCTCTACCATCGCAACTGAAAGGTCGGCAGCCTCGCCCATATCCATCCCCTTGTCATGAAGGTTTGTCACGAATGCAGCTATCTCAGCTTCGCTTAGCCTTGACTGGATGACATCCCTGACTATCTCAAAAATATCCTCCCTCTCAAGCTTCCTGCCTTTGAGCTTGTTCTTGATATGTTCCAGCGATTCAGGATACTTGGCAAGGTCGATTTCAATCTCCACGCCTTCCTTCAAGCCAAGAACATTCTTTACCTCGTCATAAACGCCGACATATCCCCGCGCAGACTTGGTGGCGATATTTGCAATCGCAATCGTCTGCTTCTTCCCATACCTCATCCAGATTCTCTCAGAACTCTTTATTCCCAGTTCCTTGCTGTCATCAGCATTCATCACTACGATCGGCTTGCCGCCTGCATCTATGTTGAGGAATTTCACTTTGGCTATCATACGCATCTCCCGCTTGTACAGCTGCATGATTGCGATGGCTTGGGTGAAATGACTTGCGGGCACAGCACCTGCTTGCTTTGGCAGTCCACGTAGCTTGACTTGCTTACGCATTCCCAATGGGCTCCGGCTGTCTCGGAGCAGCAGTTTGTAGACGTCCATGCGCAATCGGCATCGGTCGTACAACTGCTTGTGATGTTAGTTTGCCTGTAAGTGGTAGTTGTGTTAGATGCAGTATTGTTCCAAACTATAGCCACGCTGTTATATGAGAATGCCATATATACATTGAACGCAGCTATCACAATAATCGCTATAATCAGGACAACGTTAGGCTTGACGTTGCGCTTGCGTTTCATCATTATATTTTGTCTTCGGACTGGTTAAAATTATATCGGAGTTTCAGTTCCCCACTTTTCTAGGGCTTGCGCAAGTTCCTTGTGCGTCTTGGCATACTCATTTAGCGAAATCTTGTCCATGTTTGCATGTATAGCCTGCATCGCAGCTTTTGCTCCCGCACGCGTCCCTTTAGGATGGCCATGTATCCCGCCGCTGACAAGGAGGCAAATATTATCACCCAGTATGTCCATCACCTTTGGAACAATTCCAGGATGTAGCCCTCCGGACGCTACAGGCAACGTAGGTTTGATGCGACCCCAGTTTTGGTCAAGCAACTCCGAACTCTTAGAGACTGATTTTGATGTAATCTCCTTCTGTATGTCCATCACTTCCTGTTTCTTACCAACAAGCTTGCCCACTACCGTGCCTATGTGTATCTCATCCACGCCTATCATCCTCATCATCTTTGCCAAAACAAGCATCGTAATCCCATGGCTGTCAACCCTGTCGAACGCAGCATGCATTGCCCGATGAGCATGAATCGCCAGCCCCAAATCAGCGCACACGTCTCTCATGGTCTGCACAGCAGCATTCCCGCATGTCACCACGTCAATCATTGCAAACTCCCATCCAAGGTCATGCAAAAACTGTGCGCGCCTGATCATATCCCTCGTCTCGCCTGTTATGTTTAGCAATGCAGATTTCTTTTCTCCTGTCAACCTCTCGGCTTTTTCTCTCATTTTGAGCATCAGCCTTGCACGCTCCTCGAACTTGTTGAACGATGTAGACGTTAGGTTCTCATCATCCTTTACCAGATCAAATCCGCCCATCCACGTCTCGAATGCAATCTCGGCATGCTCTGCTGCGCTATATCCTATCTTAGGTTTCGGCACGGCTCCTGTCACAGGCCTTTTACTGACTTTCAGAATCTTCCTTATCCCTTCTATCCCATAGTGCGGTCCCTTGTAATGTCTCAGGTAATCCTTCGGCAACGATACATCCACCAGCCTCAACCCTTGCAATGCCTTCATTCCAAAAATGTTACCAGCAATCCCGCTCATCAGCTGCGGCGCATTTCCTGGCTCCCACAGATCAATCGGGTATGCTACCTTGACCATGTTGCCTTTGATTTCAAATGCCGTTGCCATTATTTTCTTGACGCGCGGAGGCAGGTTGTAAAGCGTGGTCCAAGTCCCTGCAGAACTTTCGGACGCAACCCTTCCAGCAGCCTCTTTCATCGTTATCCCTTTTGCAGGTTCGATCCTGAACAGGCAAACCAGATCGCTCTTGCTAGGCCTGTAATTCATATTTACGAAATCAAGATACCAGTCTTTCATTCAACCAAACATCCATGCATTCTTCTTTTCGACTTCTGAAACAAAATTCTCAGGCTTCATGACACCAATCTCGGAAATGATTCCTGTAATCAAGTCAGGATGCACCTTCTCAAAAGCATAATTGCTTATTTTCACGCCGCGTGGCGGGTTTGACCATATCTCCTTCACTGAGCGCTGTTCTATCTCCTCTTCGAATTCAAAAACTGTCTTGGGGTCAAACTTCCATGAATGCGTGCAGACATAGACAGGAACGCCATAGTTTTTCGCTACCGTTGCCATCAGCTCGCTGCCAATCTTGTTTATCACATACCCGTCCGCAGTAATCGCGTCAGCGCCAATCATCATGATGTCTGCATCCTTTAATGCAAGCCTTGCTGCCGAGTCGATAAATAATGTAACAGAGATTTTCGCTTCAGACAACTGTCTCGCTGTTATCCTTCCCTGGAAGAAAGGCCTTGTCTCGGTTGCATGGACATTGAATTTCTTTTTTTGTTTCTTCGCTTCAACCAGAATCCTGTTAACGGAAGACGAGTGGCAATGCGTGTATACTATCATGTCGTTTCGTATCTTGCCCGCGCCCAATTTTATAATTTCTTGTTTGTCAACCGCAAACTTTTCCCATAACGCATCCGCGTCATCATGCTTCATCAGATAATCCAGCACATTCCTCAGAAAGGGTTCTGTCGGCCTGGCAGCGTAGAGTTTCCTGTACGCCTCTTTCTTGTTCCTTGCCTTTACCCATGCCCTCATTGCTGCTTCTGCGACGCTCTGCGAACCCTGAATTTTCAAAGACTTGATATCAGCAACAACCTTGTCCAACATATTATGAATTTAAATAACAGTTTAATTAAAAATATGGAATTCACAAAAAGGAGGAAAGAATTGGTGGAATACCTGAAAGATATGGGCGTAGTGGCGACGCCCGAAATTATGAACGCCCTGCTGAAAGTAAGACGCGAGCTGTTTATACCGAAAGACTATCGCCAGTACGCATATGATTACAACGTCGCATTGCCTATACCTGGCGGAGTGACGATTTCTGCGATGAACATGCATGCTTCGTTCCTGTCTGCTGTGCAACTAGAGAAAGGTGATAGTGTGTTGGAAATTGGGGCTGGATCAGGCATACTTTTAGCATACATCAAGGAGGTTGTAGGAAATGGGAAAGTGTACGGTGTTGAAATCAATCCAGAGACCTACGAGTTTGCGGAAGAAAATCTGAAGAAAACAGGATATGACAAGAAGGTAAAGCTGATTCTTGGGGACGGGAGCAAAGGATTGTCAGAATACGCACCATTTGATAAGATAATCTCCAGCGCAGCCTCGCCTGGAAAAATACCTAAAGCGTGGATTGAACAGCTCAAGCATGGCGGGATTCTCGTTACGCCTGTTGGCAAGCAGTGGGGCGAGCAAAGATTGATGTGGATAAAGAAAATGAAAAACGGGAAACTAATCAAGAAAGATTTAGGAAGTGTTGTATTCATAGAACTCAAAGGCAAGTACGGATGGGGTCGGCGAGATTCGAACTCACGTTAGCTGCTGTCTTCTTTCATCTTTTTATCAAATCTCCATGACAAAGCTGGAGGCAGCCGTCCTACCGACTAGACTACGACCCCTTGTATGATAACTTCTTCGCCAAAGTTTAAAATCTTACACAATTCGGGCAGTTCAGTGCAATTACGGTCACTATCAACAAGGTAGCCAGAAGTATTAACCATACCTTCCTTTCACCTATCGATTCGAACAGCCATGCAACGAACACAAACCAGATACCGAAATATGCAAGCAATGGAAAGTTGAACTGTGGAATGATGTTGAACAGGAAATACCCATTAATCCATGACGCATACTCGATTGCAACGAATGCCGCAGCCAAGAATAAAGTTGCCCACACCAGAAGGATCTTGGAACGCCTCTTGTTTTTCTCAAAGAATATCGTGAATGTGAAAAGGGCAATGGATAATATCCCTGCAAGCAATGCCATCATCAGCACGACATCTGTCAACATGAGAGCCTCAGATGGGAGTTGAACCCACGACCCACTGCTTACAAAGCAGTTGCTCTACCGGGCTGAGCTACTGAGGCATACTAAACCTTTTATAATGAAACGGTTAAATAAATTGGTATGGCTGACAAGATTAGGTGCGCGCACATACTTGTTGAGAAATTTACGCAGGCCGAGGAGATACTGAAACTGCTCCAATCTGGCGCTGATTTTGCAAAAACAGCTGCTGAAAAGTCAACATGCCCTAGCAGGAGGCGCGGAGGAGACCTTGGGTATTTCGGGCACGGTGTAATGGTAAGGCCTTTCGAGCAGGTTGCATTCGCACTGCAGAAAGGGCAGCTGTCAAATGTTGTAAAGTCAGAATTTGGGTATCACATCATAAAGCGCTTGGATTAAATCCTATTTATGAAGAAAATAATTTTGGTATTCGCATCAATTCTAGTTGTGGCACTTGCACTTTATAGTATTTTCAACACCACGAAAAAATCCGTACCAATCACTGATCAATGGGTTGACCAGAAGCTGGTGGAATGGAAGCCGAATGGCACTACACACGCCGTCATTGGAGGTGTGCTTGATTCTGTGAGCTATGGTCATGTTGGACAAAGTTATGTCATTAACGGTGTAATTGCTGAAAACGTTAGAATGCTGGCAGAAAGCAACATGTCTGTGATAAGGATAGACATGAATTATGGTCCTTGGCTGGAGAATAACACGGCGGCGATAAAGAAATACGATTTTGCTGTAGATGAAATCAGAAGGAACGGTAAAGAGCTGATGATTGCAGACGCCGCTGCAGAAAGTTACAGGACAACGAGGAAGGTAACGTGGGGACAATTCAAGAAAGAGTGGATTGAGAGAGTAAGTGTGTTGGCTGCGCGCTACAAGCCTGATTATTATGTCGTTGTGAAGGAGCCGGGATGGTATTGGCTCATGCCTTCAGACGCGATTGTATCCCAACCTTGGACGAAGCTTAATGATTGGGTGAACCTTACGGAAGATTTGATCAAAACTGTCAAAGAAGCATCGCCTTCCACAAAAGTGGCTATAGCAACACCTGGAAATACCCTTTACCACGACAAGGCAGGCGACATTATCCTGAATTATTACAAAGCAGCTACCAAAATGGAAGGCTTGGACATAATCGGTACAGACAACTACGGAGTGCGGGATTTCGAGGATACTGAGAGGTTCCTGAACGAAACATCACTTAATGGCAAGCAATTCTGGCTACTTGAGACATGGTCTGGCACTGCTATAAACTCAACATACCTGCAAGACCCATCCAGAGAAAATCTCGATGCCAAGTTTGCAAGGGCGGCGACATATTTCACAGAAAAGTTCGGCGGCAAGGGAGTAGTGTTTTTCTACACTCGATACCTTGCATCTTACGGCGACCAGCCTGAGAATGCAAGCTTGGTTGATTTTTACAAGAACAGGACGGAGATATTCTACGAAGTGCAAAGGTTGTCTAGAGCCGAAATAAGTTGCGCAGTAAACACAACTAACCAGATATGCACGGCACAATACAATCCAGTCTGCGGATGGTTTGACCCAGCGAAGATACAATGCATAAGATATCCATGCGCGCAGACGTTTTCCAATTCATGTTTTGCGTGTTCTGACGACAAGGTGAAATACTATACGCAAGGCGAATGCCCAGCTTAAGCGATTCTCATTACAAAAACTGGAGCATGCTTTATTGCTTCGTGAACTTCTTTTTTAGACATTCCCAATTTTTCAGACGATACCAGTTCATCTTCTACTTCTGTATAACTGTGTGCTTCAACTTGAAAACCCTGCTGCGCAAAAAACTCTTTCGCATGTTCAACATCCCTGAATGCATTCTCATATATGTCCATTCCAGACAACTCCATTATTCGTTGTTGTTCAGCACCCTTGCTGGCACTTATTATAACTTCGCGCAAGGTGATAT
>SCSR01000036.1 GCA_004297575.1 archaeon | reverse complement strand
GAGTTGCCGGAACAGGTCGATGTCATGACGTGCGAGATGCTGGATACAGGATTGATTACTGAGCCTCAAGTTCCGGTCATGAACCATATGCGTCAGTTCCTGAAATCTACCGGGCATATGATACCGACAAAGGCGATAACTTATGCGACTCTTGTAAATGAGAAGTATGACTTCTACGGCGCAAGCTTCAGGTCGAACCATTATCTGAGACATCGCATCCCCAAGCCTCGAACAATGAGTGAAAAGCAGGAAGTATTCGAAGCGGTCTTCAGAAAAGAGGTGCCATACAACGTCAGCAAAACAATCGACTTTCCTGTGATCAGGGATGGCATAGTGAACTCGCTCCAATTGGAAACGCGCACCATCCTATGGGGAGACATCCACATAGAGCAGGCGACAACATTGAACCCGCCGGTGGTGATTCCGTTGGATGGGGATATCCCTGTCAAGAAGGGGACCGATCTCGGATTGAATATTGAATACGAGCACAACACTGGCTTCGAGACCGTGGTAGCTAGGAGTATAGGGTCTCCTATTTCAATTTCCACTGTCTAGTGCGATACTCATTTAATTACATATTTTCAATAGATAACTATGAAGACTTGGGACAAAGGCGTGCTCAAAGATGATGTGAAGAAAAATGTACTGAAATTTCTGTCTGGTAGAGATGTAGTGTTCGACCAAAACTTGGTGAAATGGGACATACTTGCTACTATTGCGCATGAGATGATGCTTGAGAAAATAGGTGTGCTGAACAAGAAGGAGCTTCAGCAGATAGTTAAGCAGTTGGTCATGCTATATGACAACGGCATGAAACTTGACCCGGAATTGGAAGATGTACACTCGAATATCGAAGCGAAACTGATAGAAGAGCTCGGTGACACTGGGAAGAAAGTTCATACTGCAATATCCCGCAATGAGCAAGTATTGGTTGATTTGAAGCTTTACATGAAGAGCGAGATAATCGACGTGTCGAACAGGATGCTCAAGCTGGCCAAAGCGTTCACAATAGTTGCAGAAAAGTACAAGGATTCGCAGATGCCTGGATATACGCACCACCAGCAGGCAATGCCATACACGTTCGGTTCGCTGTTGATGTCATATTTTTACTCGCTGATAGACGATTTGGAATCACTGCTTTCGGCTTACAGCGTGATAAACAAGAACCCATTGGGCTCTGGCGCAGGATTCGGCTTGCCGATAGATATCGACAAGAAGTTCACAAGCGATTTGCTTGGTTTTGAAACTGCAGGCAACTCGCTGTACCACATAACAAGCAGGGGTAAGAATGAGTTTGTTGTTATCTCGTCGCTTAGCCAGCTGATGCTTGACCTGAACAGGATTGCACAGGATTTCATCATGTTCTCGATGAAAGAGTTTGGCTTCATAGAATTGCCTGATGCGTACTCTACTGGTAGTTCTATAATGCCACAGAAAAAGAACCCTGACATATTCGAGATAATGAAAGGCAGAACATCTAGTGTGCTTGCTGGCTTGCTGCAGGTGAGCATGACTGTCAAGAACCTCCCGTCAGGTTACAACCGTGACTTGCAGGAAATCAAGGGTGTACTGATGAATTCAGTAGACACGGCCAAGGAATGCCTGGATATTGTTGCAGATGTAATCGGCAAAGTCAAGGTGAATGAAGACAAGATGGAAAAAGATTTAGATAAGACAACATTTGCCACGCACTATGCTCTGTCGATGGTGAAGAAAGGTATGCCATACAAGGAAGCATACAAGATTGCCGGCGATGCTGTGCGCAGCGGCAATGATATACCTAAATTCTCAACCAAGCCTGATATGGGCAATTACAAGCCAATTCTAGAAAAATATGCTGACATTGTGAAGAAGACAGAATCAGAGTTCAACAGCAAGATTGAAAAACTGATAAGCATTGCTAGGAACACTTAATCAAGGCTAAAAGCTTTACTGTAGATAGTATTTTTATGAATTTGGTCAAAGCTGCCTATGACGAGATACAGAGCTTGACTGGCGTACCGGATGTACAAAAATATGTGTCAGAACCGCCTACAGGTCATGGCGACTTGGCGTTGCAGACTTTCCAATTGGCAAAAGTAAGAAAACAGCAGCCGCAGCAGATTGCGCAGGATATTGCGAGCAAAATATCATTATCGTCTGAATCGATATTCTCCGGTGTTCGACCTGTCGGTGGTTATGTTAATTTTTTCTACAATTATCCGAAAGTTGCTGGCATACTATTGCCTTTGATTGACAGAACATACGGTATGTCTAACTCGGGCAACAGATTGCGGGTAATGGTGGAGCATACGAGCGTAAACCCGAACAAGGCATTGCATATAGGCCATGCACGCAATGCATGCCTCGGGGATTCCATAAGCAGGCTGTTGAGATTCGCTGGATATGATGTCCAAGTCGCGAACTATATCGACGATACTGGCTCGCAAGTGGCTGATACGATTGTTGGTTTCAAGTTCATGGGATTTCCGCTAGAAAAATCTGGCGTAAAGTTTGACCATTATGCTGGTGATGAAGTCTATGTTGAAGTGACAAAAAGGTACGAGCAAGATGAATCGCTAAAAGCCAAGCGTACATTCGTACTGAAGAGAATGGAAGAGGGAAACAATGAAATTGCAACTTTTGCCGATGAATTTGTCAATAGTATTCTGCAAAACCAGCTCCAGACACTTGGAAGGATGGGGATATCGTACAATTTGCTGAACCACGAGTCTCATATTCTAAAATACAAGTTCTGGGATAATGCATTTGAGAGGTTGAAAGAAAGCGGATGCTTGAGGTATGAAGAATCTGGGAAGAACGCTGGCTGTTGGGTGCTTAACATCAGCACATTGCCAGACTGGTTCAAAAACAAATACGGGAACACGGAGAACCCGAATAAGATATTGGTAAGGTCTGATAGCACCACTGTATATGCAGCAAAAGACATCGCATACGCAATGTGGAAGCATGGATTGCTAGGTGAAGATTTCAGGTATGAACATTTTGGAACCCAACGTAATGGTGAAACCATGTGGACAACTACGATCGGTGATGGAATAGCTAACCACCCGAATTTTGGCAATGTTGAGAAATCTATCAATGTTATCGACCAAAGACAGTCACACGAACAGGATGTAGTCAAGCTCGGATTAGAATTGATGGGTGGCGGACAGAAGGAGTATGTTCATTATGCATACGACGTAGTATCTTTGAGCAAGGATACGCTCCAGCAGTTAGACATAGAAGCTGGTGCTAAAAGCACACATCATATGAGCGGCAGGAGAGGTATTGTCATCAATACAGATAATGTCCTAAATACGCTAGCCAACAAGACATACAATGAAAGCAAAAAGAGAAATGCTGATGCAGACGAAAACTGGCTGAGAAAAACTGCTGACTCGATAGCAGTTGGCGCATTGAGATATGAACTGATAAAGATAGACCCAGGTGCTGCAATAGTTTTTGACATGAACAGATCACTACAATTGAAGGGTGACACTGGACCGTATCTGCAGTATACGCTAGCAAGAGCCTATAACCTTTTAGAAAAAGTTGGCAGCTGGCAGCACGAGCCTGCGACCATTACCAACGAGTATGAACAAGCACTGTTGAAAAGCATCATGTCATTTCCTAGTGTGATAGAGACTGCAGCCATACAATTAAAGCCTTCTTTCGTAGCAAGGTATGCAAATGGCCTGGCGACGTCTTTTAACAATTTCTATGAAAAGTGCCCGATACTCAGGGCTGACAGCCAGAACAAAATGAACTTCCGCTCTTCATTGGCAAACGCGACCATGTACACGCTTTCGAATTCATTAGATGTAATCGGTGTACCTGTACTTGAGAAGATGTAGCTATTTCGCAGACCATTCTTCTCGCGAGATTATATGCCTCGGATCTATTTCAGAATACGCATTGGCAACTTGCTTATATCCTTTGATGCGCACCGAAGCAACAGGGAATCTTGTATTACACAGTCTTTCATATATAATCTTTGCAGCATACTCACCATACACGCCTTTTCCAAGAGTCTCGTCGACAGCTGAAAATACCAATCCCGGAATCACAGAGGCATCCTGCGAAATGTCATACACAATCTCGATTTCCGCGCTGCACATGCCTAACTCCTTGTGCAAGAACCTGTACCTTCCAGCGCTAGTACGCTGTGGACCGTCGAAAATTCTTCCGTAAAAACCTGTCTTCGGCATATTGACATGATGCATCATGTGTTGTATTTTGAATGATGATTTAAGCCTTTTTTGACCCAGTTGGTCATTACTTCGACTCTATTACCAGCGAATTCAGAACAGAAAATGCATTGTTGATATCATTGTTATCAACGATAATTATCACATCTGTATAGGAGCTCATCTCCTTTTCGATATTTATCTGGTGCGAGGATAGGGCATTGTAGATGAATGACACTACGCCTGGGGTTGTTATAATCTCAAGCGGTGCAACGATTATTATCGCACCGAGGTTTGTCGCCTTGTACAGGACCTGGCTTTTCGGGAATGATGACAATATGTTATCGAAAACCTTCTCCTCGACGATTATGCTGATGGAGGTCGTACCTTCGAACACGTGCAGATAATTGCCGGTGAATTTGTCGATAATGGATTTCACTACATGGATGGTCTCGGCATTTTTCTTCACGCTAAGCGATGCTATGTTTGTCTTAACGACTATATCGCTGTTTGCAAGTACTTTCCTCACCCGATTGTTGCTCTCCACGACATCCTTTGAGAGGTTCTTGGCCTCGCGCTTTATAGCCGAGATTATGCTTGAAATGTTCACACTCTTCTGGAAGTTCTTATCTATTACCGGTTTCAGCTTCCTTGCTATGGCACTGTAATTTGCAATGTCAGCCTGCACAGCCTCGAACAACATGTAATTATTATACAGCCATTCCCTGACTAGCACTGCGATTTTTTTGTTTTTAGCCATTTCTGGTCACTTTGTTTAATCTTGGTATTATATGACCGATATATTTAAGCATGTTGTAAAGGGTATAACTGCTGCTGGATGCAATTATTAAAAACTCTCTTGAAGAAG
>SCSR01000035.1 GCA_004297575.1 archaeon | reverse complement strand
CAATCAACTTTATCATCAATCATCTTCCCGGCATCCACTCTGCAACCCAAGACCTGTCCCAGATATTTTTCTGTCTTTGACTTGCCGATGAAAACTTTTCTCCCTTTCGATTCTAGGAATTTCTGGACAATAGGAAGAGTCTTCACATATTGCAGCTGCGTTATCAGTCCGATATTATCGAACCTATCCAGAATATTCAAGTTCTTTTCCAAAATCGGCAGCGGATCAACATCAATCAGATAATCCCAGTACACAATAGGCATGCCAGGCTTGATTCCAAAATCTGCGTGAGCAATATGCAAAATCGTATCGCATTTCAATCTCCTGCTCTCATCTTCTCGCGTGTCGCATGCGCCGAACACAGCGTTCATGCACAAGACCGGTTCGAACCCTTCCTTTTCCAATTCCTTTGCAATCTCCTGTATCTTCAGTGTCAACCCTTCCGGAAACTGGACGAATATCCTCTTTGCGTTTTTCGACTTGAGCTCTGCTATCACTTCAGGTGGTATCATAGGTAGAATTTGAACGTCAAAGGTTTAAAAAGAATATCTACTCTTCTGGAGGATGTTTTGTATCGATTATCGAAACCCCGCTTGCAGAACCACACATTGCATACCCCGTTGAGAGTTGAAATAAACCAAGATTAGGATTTCCTGTTAATACTAGAGTTACGATAGATGTGGCAATAGGTGTAACATATTTGCTTCCTACGATAATAGCCAAGTTTCTTTTCCTATGTTGATTTTGTCTGTAATTCTTAATCAACCATTTATCTGAAGAGACTGGAACGTATCCGTAAATAAATTCAGCAACATTCGCTGCCTTAGGATGTCTCTGACCGATATCATACATACTAGCTTTTATCCTATCTTTGACTTTGAGTGTGTAATCATGTACAGAGAAATTATACAAACTATCTAAGTTCAGTAACATAATTATACCCTGTTTTTAAAACTTAAAAGGATTCTTCAGCTCTCTTGTAAGATCTCATGTATCTCTTGAGCAAACCGCTCCTGTACAACAGGACGAGGACGAAAGCTATCGCAGCAAGTCCGATCAACGCTGGTATGGAAGGCGTTACAGGCGCAACATTTTCACCCGCGACAGTCACCATCGAGTTCTGCGTGTTTGTAGTGCCGTCCTTGACTGAAATCGAGAACGCCTTGCTGCCTTTCGCATCGCATGGGACAGATATGAGGCCTGTCAAAGTCTTCTCCTCTCCCTTGTCAAGCGTCACTGCTGCTGGAAAGCGCAACCAGGCAGATGCGTCGCCGCTCGCGTTAATCTTGAAATCCGATTGCGTGCCGCCATTGTTCTTTATCTTGAAATCCATGGCTGTGACATCGCATGCTGCTGCGGTATAAACAGAATTCAACTGGACGGACGACTTGCCGGCAGGAGGCAAACAGTTTCCTTCCAAGCATCCGTTCACACAGTACTGCTGTATCCTTGTGCCCACGCTGCAGTCCGATTCCTGATACTTTCTGGCAAGGAAATCGTCAGCGCAAAAATAATTCCCTGTATACTGGGCTTGGCATCCGCTAGGCTGGATATAACCAACAGGTTGGGGTTGAACCACGCCACCCAAACAGTAACCTACACTCTGTGACGGGCTGTAGCATCCTGACACGCAGTTCTGCGAAGTCATCCATTGCGTGTTACAGTTCGCGCCTTGGTACAATTGCTGCAACTGGCCTCCTAGGCATTGGTAGGTGTTCAGGAATTGCGGCGTGCATATCGAAGGCTGGAAAGGCGGGTAATATGGAAAATTGACAGTGAACGGCGATGATATCGAGGCAAGGACATTGTTGTTGATGTCATAAGCAATGGCTGTAAAGTACATGGTTCCTGCGGCATATGGCACGTTGGTCGAGGCTGATTGGGAGTTGCTGTAATATGCCTGGCAGCTGACCGTGCATGTGTTTGGCGAAGTGCTCCATCCTGCTATGAACTTGCTGAATCCCAAGCCGGAATAATAAAAGTTCGCATTCACAGGCATGCCCTGATAACCGGTCGAGGCGCTAAGATACAAAGATACGGAATTG
>SCSR01000034.1 GCA_004297575.1 archaeon | reverse complement strand
TATTTTGCTGCTGAATGTCCTCGATTTTTGCAAAAAAAGCTTCTATGAAAACATAACACAACTCCCTTACGTAAGGGAAGCCAGTAATGTGAATGAGATGTGCGGAAGTTCTATCCAGCCATCTGGAATGTTGACTGTTCTTGTCGAAAGCTCTATGTCAAGAAGAGAAAAATTCTTGAAAGACAGAGACGATAGAGTAATTCTTGGTAATTTGATGAACGCATTTGTAGTGAAAAGATTATAGCGGTTTGTGTTTGACTCTCAATGCCCTAGAACCACACTTGCGGCATTTGACTTTGCCCAGCTTTACCTTTGCAGGATCAGCCCTCATCTTTGACTTGCATACCCTGCACACGAAGACGTTATGGTATATCCTTGCCATAGCTTCTGGGAATGTTTTCTTAACCATACAATCATTTAATATTATAGCCTTTTAAATATTCATTTGATGCCTGAAAGAGTCGTGACAGAAAAGGTCCCCGGCGGCAAGCTGTTAAGGATAAAGGTCGATTATAGCGGAACTATCAATTCTGTGAAGATTACAGGTGATTTCTTCCTGCATCCTGAAGAGGCGATTAACGACATTGAAAAGAGCTTGGTCGGGGCAAAGGCTGATGATGTGCTAGGCATTGTTACAAGGGTTGTACAGGAAAAGGGTATCGAGTTGATTGGCGTGACGCCAGATTCTATAGCAAGTGTCATTAGGAGCGCGATGCAATGAAGTGGAGAATCATACCATTGCATGCCACGGATGCGTTCACTGCAATGGCGATTGACGAGGCTGTGTCAGAATCCATTGCGCGTGGCTCGCTTCCGACATTAAGATTTTGGAGATGGCAGCCCTCTGCTGTTTCCATAGGTTACTTCCAGTCAATCGAAGATGAGGTGAACTTGGAGAAATGCAAGGAGATTGGCGTCGATGTTGTCAGGAGAAGAACAGGCGGAGGGGCTGTTTACCATGATTATGACGGAGAAATCACGTATAGCGTCATCGGTCCGCAGGAGATGTTCCCGCACAGTATTCATGATTCCTACAAGCTCATCTGTGGCTGGGTGATAAATGGATTGAAGAATTTGGGAATCGAGGCGCAATTTGCACCGATTAACGACATTCTAGTCGGAGGCAAGAAGATATCCGGCAATGCTCAGACAAGAAGGAACGGCATACTGTTGCAGCACGGTACCATACTCTACAATCTGGATGTAAGGAAGATGTTCTCGCTGCTCAAGGTCTCGCAGGAAAAGATTTCAGACAAGATGATCAAATCAGTCGAAGATAGAGTCACAAGATTAGTAGATTTTGGCAGTTTCTCCATGCAGGACACGTATCAAGCTTTGCTAAAAGGATTCACCGAAGGCACGGAGTTTGAATTCGGGAAATTGACACAGGAAGAAATCAACAGGGCGCATGAACTGGCAAACGAAAGATACCGCAAGCAAGAATGGAATTTCATGAGATAAGTGCCATACTTATTCTAAAGATTGTCAAAAATTCAAAATAACCACAAAGTCCTTTCCTTTATCGTCATAGCTCGCTAAAATACCTTTCTTCTTTTCTAATAACAATAAACCTGAATGGAGAGGTATTGATTTTCCTTGACGTATAAGTTTAACATTATCGAGTTCTTTTTCCAGTTCTTCCTTCACTTTATTTTTATAATCCCACTCCTTAGCATAGGGATTGGAAACCCTTAGTAATGCTTTTGAAGGCTCCTTAGGATGATAGCTTTCGATAGTTAAAAATTTCCCTTTGTGTTGATTACTTCCATGTTTTATGGTATTCACGAATGCTTCGTCGATAGCGCCTATGCTAAAATCTTTACTGTTCTTTCCGAGAACCAAGTTTAAAAACTGCTTATAGTAATCTTCAAGTTTTGTCATAGTATTGCCATACCCAGATATTAGCAGTTCACAATTACTTGAAACCATATATGGAAGGCAATTTGCACCTTCACCTTTTAAACAAGAGTACACTGATTGAGATTCTGATAATGAGCGACGCTTAATATCTTCTTCAAAGTACAGCTCTCTAAAATTGCTGTCCTGCCATCCAATCATTTTTTTCATGGCTCGAAGGTTAAGATTCAAATCGAACATACCGGTACTAGAATGGTAGAAAGTTAACGATTTAAGCTCTTGAACAGCTCGCCTGCGCGATACGAACTTCTGACGAAAGGTCCTGCAGTAACATACTTGAAACCCAGTTTTTCGCCTGCTTTCCTGTATAATTCAAACTTTTCAGGTGTCACAAATTCCTTTACTGGTATGTTCCAATCGTTCGGTCTCAAATACTGGCCAATGGTGAGAAAATCTACATATATCTCCCGCAAGTCATGCATGACTTGCAAAACTTCTTCCTCCGTTTCACCCAGACCTACCATTATAGACGATTTTGTAAAAATTCTTGAATCCATTTTCTTCACAGTTTCCAAAACTTTCATTGATTGATAATAGTTTGCACGCTTGTCCCTGATTGATTGCATGCGTTTCACAGTTTCGATATTGTGCGCGATGACATGCGGCTTGGCATCTACTATACGTTTTATCGCCTCTTCATTTCCTTGAAAATCCGGTATAAGCACTTCTACCGTTGCATGATTTCTTACTTCGCGTATGCACTCTGCAAAATGTTTCGAGCCGAAGTCAGACAGGTCATCCCTGTCGACAGACGTGATAACAACATATTCCAAACCGAGATCTTTGGCAGTATCAGCAACATTCCTAGGTTCCATTGGGTCAGGTGGCAATCCTCCAGGCCACTTGCTTTCCACATTGCAGAACTTGCACGCGCGCGTGCAATTCTTCCCGAGTATCATGAATGTCGCAGCCCCGCTGTCCCAGCATCCTGAGATGTTAGGGCAATGAGATTCTGCACATACGGTTTCCAAGCCATGCTTCTTCAGTATATTCTTGACTTTGGAGATTCTTTCATTCGACGCAGGAAGTTTTATTTTCAGCCAATCAGGCTTCATAATACGATTTCGTTTCCGTCTGACTTAACCTTAAATACGAGCTGTGATAATCCCAAGTTACATGCTCAAGAAGGAAATCAGGATTCTTGGATTCGATGACGGACCGCATGACAGAAATACAGACAAAACGGTTCCGGTAGTAGGCGTGATCTACAGGGGAGGCAATTTTATTGACGGAATACTCCGCACTGACATCACGGTGGATGGCATCGATGCAACAGAAAAAATCTCAACACTTATTAACTCCACAAGACATAAACAACAGTTAAAGATTGTGATGTTTGACGGAATTACTTTGGGCGGATTCAATATTGTTGACATGGTGCAGTTGCATGCTAGGACAGATTTGCCGATGATTGCAGTGAACAGAAAGAAACCAAATATCGATAATGTGAAATCAGCCTTGAAGAAATTCCCTGATTTCGAGGCGAGATGGAGGATGGTGGAGCATGCAGGCGAGATAAAGTCCTTCCTTTCAGAGCATGGCAGGATTTTCTACCAAGCAATAGGCATTGACGATGAGCAGGCGCGCGAGGCGATTGAAATCAGCACGACACACAGCGCGATTCCCGAGCCGTTGAGGGTCGCACACCTTATTGCAACTGGGATCGTGAAAGGCGAAAGCGGGGGAAGAGCATGAAAGAGAGATTGAAGAAACTGTTCAACAGCTGGATCGGAGCGATCTTGTACGTACTCATCGGGTTGTTTATTCTTACCGTGCTGATGCATACTGGACGCATAGAGCTGTACATCCTGGTGGTTGCTGGCGTGCCTGTATTGTTCGCAATCCAAAAACAGGACTGGCTGCCGTATATTTTTGCAGGAATAATCTTCGCGTTGGCATTGATGGGAATACTTGGCGCAGCACTTTCGACAAGCTTCCCGCTGGTTTCTGTGATAAGCGGCTCATTGGACCATGGCATAAATGAAGACGGCACTCCATGCAGGGCACAAGTAAGCAATTACAGTCCTACATTCGACAATTGGTGGCAAGCATGCAGCCAGACATATGCTCCTTTCAATATCACCAAGCAGCAGTTCAGCCAGTTTCCGTTCAGCGACGGGCTAGGGATAGGCTACATGGCTGCCGTCCAGAAACAAGATGCTTATAAAGTCGGCGATATAATAGTATACGACGTAGGACAAGCCGCTCCGATAATCCATAGGGTTGTCATGATAAATCCGGACGGCACATATCAGACGAAAGGGGACCATAACATGGGACAAAACAGCTACGAGCACTCTGTTGACAAGTCAAGGATAGCTGGCAAAGTGATATTCGCTATGCCTTTGTTGGGGTATGTGAAAGTATTTACAGCAAGGGTATTTGGTGTTTGAAATGATGAGATTTTGCGAAAAAGATGGCATGTTGCTTACAGTGGAGAAAGGCAAGAAGAGCTTGGTTTGCCGCAAGTGCGGAAGGCATTACACTACCAAGGGTGAGAAGCTCAAGATATCCGAGTCGATGCATGATACCAAGAAGAATGTTGTTGTTATGGGCAAGGACGAAGGCGTGGCTGAATTGCCAGTGACCAAGATCATGTGCCCTGAATGCGAGAACATGGAAGCCTACTGGTGGATGCAGCAGACGCGTTCGGCAGACGAGCCGCCTACATTGTTCTACAAGTGCAAAAAGTGCGGCTATAGCTGGAGAAGCTACGGGTAAACTCCGTAAACCATATATAATACCTTTTTAATCCTTCCAAATATAATCTAGATTAGTGAGGAGAATAGACTTTGAGTGAATTGGAATCTTTAGACAAGATAAAGGAAGCAGAAGCTAGGGCATCCCAGACAGTCGAGAGAGCCAGCCAGACAAAAGCGAAGATAATAAACGATGCTAAGAAGCAGGCTATAGACCTAGTGGAAGGTGCGCTCGACAAGTCGAACAAATTCCGCGAAGGAAGGCTCAAGGCTACGAAAGAAAAGCTTGACGAGGAAAAGGCGGCAAGGATTGAGGAAAACGAAAAGGCACTAAGTTCTATTCAAAAACTGGCTACTTCTGACAAGTTCAAAAAACAGGTGGACTCGCTGGTCAAGAAATTCTACGAGATGATTTGATGTTTAGGCCTGAAGAGATGACCAAGGTCAGTCTGGTCAGCAGCAAGGGGATGTTGAGGAAGGTAGTCGAGCAGCTGTATGACATGAAACTGCTGCATATAGACGAGTTCAAGAAAGCTGATGGTTATTTTGATCTAGGCAGGCCGTTCGCCGAAGTTGCTGGATATTCCGAACAGCTCATCAAATTGCGCTCCATGATTTCTTATTTCAAAATCTCAAGCACGCCTAAGGAAGTAAAAGACCTTTCAGATGCTAAGATAAAACTGAACTATTTGAACAAAGAAACGACTGAACTAATCGATAAAATCAACAACCTGAGATCAGAAGATGCGAGATTGAATGAAGTTCTGTCAAATCCTGTCATCACATTGGAATTCAACAAGAAACATTTGAACTTGAGAAGCATCGTGCCGTTTGTAGGGACTGTGAAGAAGAAATTCTTAGAGCAGATGGAAGGCAAGGATTACGAGATTGTAAAGAAGGAGATGAACTCGACGGTTGCTATCGCTCTTTTTGTGCCAAAGAAAGAGGCAGACGAAGTCAGAAAGTTGCTTGACAAGTACGGTTTCACACAGTACCCGATACCTGATATGGGTTATGGAAAAGCAAGCGATGTATTGAAGGATGTGCAGAAAGAGCTTGCTGATGCTACAAGCGAGCTTGAGAAAACCAAGAAATCCAACAGGCAGTTCCTTATCGATTATGAATATACGCTCCAGCAGTTGGTTGAGAAAGACGAAGCTCCATTGAGATTTGCCGCCAGCAGCCGGGCATTCGTCGCTACAGGATGGATACCGGCAAAGAAAAAAGCAGAGTTCGAGTCGCAAATCACGAAGATAACATGCAACAAGGTCGCGCTCTATTATGGTGAGGCTGGGCACGATGCGCCGATTGCTTTGGAGAACCCCAAGCCTGCCAAGCCTTTCGAGTTTTTGCTGGATTTGTTCACACTTCCAAGATACGGCGAGATAGACCCGACATTCATCTTCCTTATCACATTCCCGTTGTTCTTCGGTTTCATGCTAGGTGACGTGGGCTACGGCATAGCTGTGCTCGCGCTTACGTTTCTGGTACAGAAAATATTTCCTCCAGGCATGAAGCCGATATTTAATATTGTCAGGATAGCTGCAGTGGCGACAATTGCCTTCGGTTTTGTGTTCGGGGAGTTTTTCGGTCTTGAGTTCATCGAACATCCGTTGCTCAACAGGATGCATGATATAAACACGATGCTGCTGATATCTGCAGTGATGGGAGCCGTGCATCTCAACCTAGGACTAGCGCTGGGATTTATCAACGAAGCCAGGATGCATGGCATAAAGAAGGCAATTTTTGCAAAAGGCTCATGGTATGTCATAGAAACTGGAATCGTCTCTCTAGGCCTAGGTGCGGTGATGTTTAATAGCCTTGTTTTGCAAATCATAGGTGCAGCGATGTTGCTTCCAGGCATCATTATGCTGTACAAAGGAGAAGGAATAAAAGGGGTTGTAGAATTGCCGACATTGTTATCAAACACGTTGTCATACATGCGTTTGTTTGCCATCGGACTCGCATCGGTTGCACTCGCAGTAGTGATAAATGAGAGTGCTATCGGCCTAATACAGCAAGGCGGCATGATGGTTGTGCTGGCGGTACTGATACTTGTCATGGGGCATTTCATCAACCTTTTGCTCGGAGTCATGGGCGCATTTTTGCATGCATTGAGGTTGCACTATGTTGAATTTTTCACAAAATTTTTCGAGGGTGGTGGCAACAAGTACACGCCTTTCGGATCTGTTAAAAAATGGAGGTAGAAACAAATGGTTGATTTAGGAAGCAGTATAGTAGCATTGAGCGCTGGAATAGCAATAGCCGGCGCAGCACTTGCAGCAGCATGGGCTGAGAAAGAAATCGGTACAGCTGCAATCGGTGCCATGGCTGAAAAGGAAGAGACATTCGGTAAGGGTCTTATCTTGACGGTAATCCCTGAAACGATTGTAATCTTCGGCCTGATCGTTGCTATATTGATAATAGGAAAGATGTAAAAATGGCATTAGACAACGTCGTAGAAGACATAGTTGCTCAAGCAGAGAAGGAGAGCAGAGAGATAATCTCTGAAGGCGAAAAGGAAGCCAAGAGTATCTTGGACAATGCCAAAAAGCAGGTCAAGGAGGAGACGAAGGAATTCGATGACGAGACCGACAGGCTGATAGAGGAGATGGAAAAGACAGAATCTTCTTCGACTAACACCCTTCTCAAGAGGCAGGTGCTCAAGGCAAAGGAGCACGTGATCGAAGAGCTTTACTCGCAGGTCATGCAAAAGATTTCTGAGTTGAAAGGCGCAGAGAGGAAGAAGCTCATCGAGGCTATGCTTGATAGGGCAAAAGAAGAGCTCGGCAGCATCAGCACCATATACTGCAACGAACAAGATAAGAGCTTTGTAAATGATGCCAAGGTTGCAGACATCAACGGTATCATCGCAGAAAACAAGGACGGCACGATAAGGGTAAACTATACATTCCCGGTACTGCTCAGCAGACTGAAGGAGGAGACATTGAATGAAATCGCAAAGAAAATATTCCAAGATTGAGAAGAAAGGCAGTTCGGGATATGCATATACGAACACCCGCGTGCGCGTGATGAAGTCCAAATTGCTCAAGCCGGAAGACATGCAGAGATTTATCAAAATGTCAGTGCCGGAGATAACACGCTCACTGCAGGAGATGGAATACAAGAATGAGATAAGCGATCTTGGCTTGAAATTCAAAGGAGCAAGCCTGATAGAATATGCGCTCAACAAGAATCTGGAAAATGCTTTCTCGAAGATAATGGCGTTTGCGCTCAAGAAATCCAGGGGACAGATAATGATTTATCTGAGAAGATACGACGTAGCGAACATCAAGACGATTTTAAGAGGAAAGAAATCAGGCGCATCAAACGAACAGATAATTAACGAGATTGTTGCAAGCGGCGAGCTTACGAGGGATTTTCTGAAAAAGGTCGTGGAAGAATCCAAGGATGTCAAAGGTGCGATAGAATTTTTCAAGAGCACAATTTATTATCCGATTCTCGCCAAACATGCAGATGATATTAGCAAGATGGAAGATGAATTGGACAAATTTTATTACAAGATGGCTGTAGGTTCTTCTGAGAAGCATTTGCATGATTACATAAGCCTGGAGATAGCTGTCAAGAACTATTTGAACGAGCTGAGGTCGAAGAAGACGAACATCAACGTCGAGAAATTGTCTGACAGCAAGGTAAGGCTTAATATCCCGTTCGATAAAGACTCGATCGACGCAAGGGTATACGCAAAGAAGATGCTTGTAACGAAAGCTGTAAGGATGGTCAACATGTTCAAGCGCGACGTCAGGCCTGTGCTCGGATATTTTGTTGCGAAAGAGAACGAAGTGAGCAACCTGCGCATACTCGTGAGAGGCAAACATTCCGGACTAGATGAATCGATAATACAAAAGGAGCTAGTGGTATAATGGAGATAGCAGTTGTTGGCAATGATGATTTTGTGACAGGATTCGCGTTGGCGGGAGTGAGGAATGTTTACTCGGCAGAGGACAGCCTCGACGAAAAGGTCGGTGAAGCGCTGAAGCAGGGCAATACTGGAATACTTGTCATGCAGCAGGAACAATTTAAATCCTTAAATAATAAAACCAAGAAATTATTGGAAAAGACAGTCAAGCCCGTGCTTGTTCTGGTTTCGGAAAAAGGAAAAGAAGAGGATATCAAAAAGATGATAAAAAGAAGTTTGGGAGTCGATTTATGGGCATGAGCGCAAAGATTCATAGGATATCAGGACCAGTAGTCGTAGCAGAAGGCTTGAATGCAAAGATGTACGAGCTCGTCAAAGTTGGGGAGAGGAAACTGATGGGTGAGGTCATCCAGATAAATGGCAGCAGGTCTACCATTCAGGTTTATGAAGAAACTACAGGAGTGAGACCAGGCGAGCCTGTTGAAGGGACTGGTGCTGCACTTTCAGTCGAGCTTGGCCCAGGATTGTTATCACAGATTTATGACGGTGTCCAAAGGCCGTTGCCTGTTTTGGCTGAAGCTGCCGGAGATTTTATCACGACAGGATTGACCGCGCCTGCGCTTGACAGGAACAAGAAATGGGAATTTGTTGCCACAGCCAAGAAAGGACAGGATGTTTCTGGCGGAGAAATTATCGGGACTGTACAGGAGACGAAGAACATCCAGATCAAGATCGTGGTGCCTCCTGAAGTGAAAGGAAAGATAAAATCTATCGAGTCAGGCAAGTTTACCGTTGTTGATGCTATTGGGGAATTGGAAGATGGGACGAAATTATTTTTATCGCACAAGTGGCCTGTAAGAAAGCCGAGGCCATACAAAGAGAAACTGTTGCCGACGATACCAATGATAAGCGGACAGAGGGTTTTTGATATGTTCTTCCCGATTGCAAAAGGCGGGACAGCAGCGATACCAGGACCTTTCGGAGCCGGAAAAACTGTAGCTCAGCAACAGCTTGCCAAGTGGAGTGATGCGCAGATTGTTGTTTACATCGGCTGTGGTGAGCGCGGGAATGAGATGACAGAAGTTTTGACAGAGTTCCCGCACTTGATTGATCCTTATTCAGGCGCGCCTTTGATGGAGAGGACTGTATTGATTGCAAACACGTCTAACATGCCAGTCGCAGCGCGTGAAGCTTCCGTCTACACAGGAATGACCATCGCAGAATATTTCCGTGACCAAGGATTTGATGTGGCACTGATGGCTGATTCAACAAGCAGGTGGGCTGAAGCAATGCGTGAGATTTCGTCAAGGTTGGAAGAGATGCCAGGTGAGGAAGGTTATCCTGCATACTTGGGTGCAAGGTTGTCTGAATTCTATGAGCGCGCTGGAAGGATTGTCACGTTCAATAATGCAAACGGTTCCGTGACAGCAATCGGTGCAGTCTCGCCGCCAGGTGGAGATTTCTCAGAGCCTGTCACGCAGAATACGTTGAAAATCACCAAGGTCTTCTGGGCATTGGATGCCAAGCTCGCACAGAGAAGGCATTTCCCATCGATAAACTGGTTGGATTCTTATTCTCTTTACAAAAACACGCTTAACCAATGGTATGTTGAGAATGTTGCAGGCGAGTGGGGAGACTTGAGAGACAAGGCGATGTCAATATTGCAGCAGGAAGCGTCATTGCAGGAAATTGTTCAGCTCGTCGGTAGTGATGCATTGCCTGAGAAGGAGAGAGTTGTGTTGGAAACGGCGAGGTTAATACGTGAAGGTTTCTTGCAGCAGAGTGCATTCCATCCAGTTGATTCTTATTGCAGCCTTAACAAGCAATATCAGTTGCTGAGGATGATTCTAAAGTTCGGAGACCTTGCATCAGAGGCTGTTGAGACAGGTGCAAGCGTTGCTGCTATATCTTCAATGGAAATCAAGTCAAGGATTGCCAAAGCGACATTGATTGAGGAAAAAGTGTTCGATGCAGAAATAAAGAAAATCGAAGAGCAGATGGTTCAGGAGTTTGAAAAGTTGGTGGCAAAATGAAAGAGTACAAGACAATCACAAGGATAGCAGGACCGCTGGTATTTGTAGAAAAGACGCATGATGTCGCGTATGGAGAGCTGGTGGAGATAGATCTCAACGGCAGCAAAAAGACAGGTCAGGTCCTCGACACGTCGAAGGATTTCGTAGTTGTACAGGTTTTCGAAGGCACGTCTGGCATTGACAGGAATTCTGTTGTCAAGTTTTTGGGAAAGACCATCACGCTGAACTGCACGCAAGACATGCTAGGCAGGGTGTTGAACAGCCTGGGCAAGCCGATTGACGGCGGTCCAGAATTGATTCCAGAAGAGCAGAGAGACGTGAACGGCTCGGCAATCAATCCTTATTCGCGTGATGCTCCGAGGGATTTCGTGCAGACAGGAATATCTACCATAGATGGCATGAACACATTAGTCAAGGGACAGAAGCTTCCGATTTTCTCAGGCTCTGGATTGCCGCACAATGACATTGCATTGCAGATTGCACGCCAGGCGAAGGTAGGGAAGAACTTTGCAGTTGTTTTCGCAGCGATGGGAATCACAAATGAAGAATCGCAGAAATTCATCAACGACTTCCAGCAGACAGGTGCATTGGAAAGGGCAGTTGTTTTTCTGAATCTTGCAAATGACCCGGCAATCGAGAGATTGATAACACCGAGAATGGCACTCACGGCTGCAGAATATCTTGCATTCACGCAGGACATGGACGTGCTGGTAGTAATGACAGATATGAGCAATTATGCCGAGGCGTTGCGTGAAATCGGTGCTGCGCGTGAGGAAGTCCCGGGAAGGCGTGGATATCCGGGTTACATGTACTCTGACCTCGCATCGTTGTATGAGCGTGCTGGGATGATAAAGGGAAGGAAAGGCTCTGTTACCCAGTTTTCGATTTTGACAATGCCTGGTGATGATATTACACATCCGATTCCAGATTTGTCAGGATACATTACAGAAGGCCAGATTGTCTTGTCGCGTGAATTGCATGGCAAGAATATTTTCCCACCAGTAGACGTTCTCCCATCGCTAAGTAGATTGATGAATAATGGAATTGGAAGCGAGAAAACCAGGGATGACCATCGTGCAGTAAGCAACCAGTTGTATGCAGCATATGCAGAAGGCCGTTCGCTCAGGGGTTTGGTGGCTATTGTAGGCGAGGAATCATTATCAGAAAGGGATCGCGGTTATCTAAAGTTCGCCAAGTCATTCGAAGAACAGTTCGTGAGGCAAGGCAGCAGGGAGAACAGGAGCATTGAAGACACGTTGAACCTC
>SCSR01000033.1 GCA_004297575.1 archaeon | reverse complement strand
CCGTTGTTTATCGTGCTCATGAACATCGCAAGCATCACAACAATCTCCATCATGTAAACGCCGACGATTATCTGGAATACTTCTATGGGCATCATGCCGTTGATGTTTATGATTGAGCCCAATGCAATGTTTCCTGCGGCTCCTGCCGGACCCGAAGCGGACAATGTGCTCTCTATCTGTTGTATCGCCTGGCCGAATGCCTGCAATATCTGGCTCACCATCGCTGTCAACGCAACGACTATACCTGCAGTCAATGGCGCGAGCAATAGTGCCTGAATTTCCATCGTTGACGTCACCTCGGACAAGATTTCTTTCAGCTCTTCCTCTACAGTGTGCACGTCTTTCAGGTACCTTGCAATCGAGTTCGCAGCCTTGGCAGCCGAATCCATGCCGCGCTTGGAGATTTCAGTTATCGCACGGAGGATTGCCTCAATCATGTTTGACGGATAATCGCGTATCGCACCGGCCTTCCTGTCGAACACAGCCTGCTCGAATGTCATGCCGAATGTTTCGATGTTATAAACGATCTTGTCAAAGAACTTGGCTATGCTCAAATTTTTGATATTGCTGCGCATCTTCTTTATCGCGGTCTCGATAGGCATGCCGCGCTCTATCTGCTCGCTCAATTGCAGCAACGCCTCGGCAAACTCGCTCTCGACTATGACAATCTCTTTCCTTACTTCAATCTTTTTCCTTGTCGAGAATATCATGTAGAAAACAATCGAGCCTCCTACGCCGGCTGTGATAAACAATGAGGAGATAAGCATGTTCAAAAAGCCTTGCGTGGAAACCAAAAAGTAGCTTGCGACCGATACAACGGATACTGCTATTGCAATAGATGTGAAAAATATCTTGTTCAGGAATTGCTCGCGGATAAACTTGGGATGCCTGGACAAATCAGGCTGGTGGAAAGTGTAAGGCCTCTTCTCCAAGTAGGATTGCATCATCCAGTACACGCCAATCGGGAGCAGGATGTCGTAACCGACTATAAGGAACACAGGCTGTACCAGACCTGGCATGAATATGCCAATGATTGGGAAGAACACGAGACCTATGATAGGCAAGAGTATTCCCATTGAGTTGATGATATTCACAGGCGTCCTCAGGTCTTGGGCGTAATGTTTCATCCTTTCCTTGTTACCATTCAGCACAACTGTTATTGACTCATCGAGCGCCTTTTCCAACTTTACAGATGACTCGGCAAGGGCGTTCTGTATGATGTAGATGGCCTCCGTGAATTCCTCGTTATCAGCCTTCCATTTGCCGATGAAACCCGCAAGCGCTTCGTCTACCGAGCTGTATTTCCTGATATAGACGTCCCACAAAAGTTTCTTCAAGTCCTGACTCAGCGGACCTGTAAGGTTTTCGGACGCGAACTTGACAGCATTCTCTATGTTCCTGCTGACACGCATTGATATCGTCATGTAGACGATTGCAAGCACCATCTCTGAGCTCGCGCGTATCCTGAAGATGTTACTGTAATGCTGAGGGTAGGCGTAAAAGTACGCAAAGCATATCATCGCGAATATGCTGGACAGCAGCAGCATGCCCAGTAAAACCCCGAATGCCAGACCAACCAGTGACGGGATGATGATTATCAGCAGCGTGGAGAGCATCGTGAATGAGAATGCACCTTTCGGCGTGATGTTCAAGTGGGAGAACTCGATTGCCTCCGCATATTTTCTTTCCAGCCCTTTCCATGGCTTGAGCGGCAGTATGCGTTCGGACGTATTGCACAGTTTCTCGTAAGTTGATCGCTTCTGCCCTATCTTTTCCTGCCTCAAAAATTCGCTATACTCTCTGGACTCCATCTTTACCTGATAGAATATTTTCATTCCTGTATACTTAGCGTTTCTGTTCGAAAGGCTGGACTGTGAATGTCTCACTGCGTTGGAAGATATAATCATACTCGAACACCGTCTTCACCTCTACATTCGATTCAGGCGCATTGCCGATATTAGGTATAAACTGGCAGCTGAGTGTGGTAGGTTTGGATGTGATATCTGGTACGCTCCTCGGCCCGACGACAAGGTCTTTTTCAGCTTTCAGCCTATCGTTGACATTATTATTAATCGGACAAAAACTGTTTGATACCCCCGGCGTTGCTACAAGGTTGTTTGATGCTGTGAGTGATATACTCCTTAACCTGACAGGCTGTGAACCTTCTACTGTCCCGACATGCGCCAAGCTGAGCTCCAGCCTGAACGGTTGGTTATTGACTCCCCAATACTCGTTGGTTACTTGGCTCCCTATCTTCATCGTGCCACCTACTGGAGGCTTGTATGATAACTGCACTGGTCCATATGAGGGCATATTTGTATCTGGGCTGTATGACGACTTGCTTTCAGAGAATTTTCCCAACGGCTTTGTTCTAGTTATGCCGTCTACAACTGGGATTACAGCAGATCTGGTTCCACTGTACGAGTAACTTACCGAATATGAAAGCTTGAAGGTTGTTAGCGAGGCTATGTCAGGCGCCTGCAATGTTAGCGATATCCTCTTTGCAGCAAACGGCATCAGCTTATTGTCACCATCAAACGAGCATTTTGTATCTTGTGACATAGTGCCGAACCCGCAGGAAAGTTCCATCTTCCTCATACCGCCCAGGTCATAAAAGTTAACAACAGGCTCTGTGGGATGGTCGCCATTGTTCTGAATAAGGAATGAGACCGTAGTCTGCTCGTCAGGATACATCTTTACGCTGCTGGCTGAATAGCTTTCGAGCGTCACTATGTTATTGTTCGTCTGTATATCGCCGACATTCAATACTCCGCCTGCAGGAAGGTTCTGCAGCATCGGCCATGCGAAATAAATGACCGCCCCGATTATAACAACTACCAGCGCGAGTATTGTCATCTGACCTTTTGCCATAATAATTATTTGTAAACTAGGCTTTCAATCTTTGCTTGAACCAGTCCAGCCATCTGTTGTAGATGATTTTGGAATCCAGTCCGCCGACTTCCTGCCTGACATCATCTGACAATATGTGGAATATCTCGTTGCTTTCAGTCGACCAATCCGATTCGAGTATACCCGGCCTGTTCAGATTTTCTGCATACTCCACTATGGTCTCCTTTATCTTCGCCCTGAGCAGGATGTTGTCCCACACCAAATCCCATGACCCATGCCAGTCCCTCACGCGCTTGGCAATCTCGTTCAGCACTTCCGACTCGCCGTCCAACAGGACATCCGTCGGCTTGAGAACATCATCCTTGGCGGAATACTGCATCAATGGCACGAAACCGTTCTCTTCAGCCGGGTCTTCCTTCCAATGCTTCCTAACTTCTGTCACATCAGTCACTCTCCTGAACCTGTGCAGACCGTCAGGAGACCGCATCATGCTGCATATGGTAATCAGGTCAAGCGCCTTGAAGCTTGTAGGCTTGACCCCGAGGTCGTTCACCACCCTGTCAAAAACACCATATGCAGACTCGCCATGGATTGTCCCAGCAACAACGTTCGCCAATGCTCCGATTCTCATCGCCTCGAAAAGTGCGACCGATTCCGTGCTTCTTACCTCGCCAACAATCAATACCGAATCTCCCAGCCTGAGCGCGGTCCTCAACGCCTCGTCGGATGGCAGTTCCGTCTCGACATGCGTTATCACCGATCTTGATTTCAATCCCATGATGTTGTATCCCAGTTGTCGCATCAGTTCTACGTTGATTTCCGGCGTATCTTCCTGCACAATTATTCTCGACTTTTTCATAATCTCGAGCATAATCGCGCCGAGCAGGCTTGTCTTACCACTTCCTCTTCCTCCTGCAATCATCAGCGCCCTTCCACCATCAACAACAAAACTCATCAGCCCTGCGTAAAGCGGCGTGAAATATTTCTGCCTCATGAAAAGCGGAAATGTCCATGGCTTTTCCCTGTGTCGCCTGAACGCATATGCAAGACCATCTGGGGAGAGGGAACGCGTGATAGCAGCAACCCTCGCCCTGCCGCCTGTGACTGTCAGTTCAGTGTCAAGCACTGGGTTCGCCTCGTCCAACGGCCTGCCTGAATTCAACCTGAATCTTGTCGCCCATGCCTCTGCATCTTCTTTTGTAGGAATGAGGTTTGTCTCGCACTCGTCATAATCGGAATGGTTGATGTATATCGGTGAAGATCCGACTGGCGCATTGATATAAATGTCTTGGATGTTCTCATCTGCCAATAACAATTCCAGCACGCCATACCCAGCAGTATACCTCGCCAAAATTGTCGACAATTCCCCAAGTTCCTTTTCTGACAGTGCGATGTTCATGTTGCTTGAAAGGTCCCTCAACATGTCACGGCCGATGTTCAAAAAAGTCTCCCTCACCTTCTGCGGTTCTGTCGCCTCGCTTTCAGTCGGCCTGTGTGATTCGAGATATCTCCTTGCCGCATCCAGCAGTGTGTATTTTTCCTCAGACAGCATGAATTCTTGCGGTGTCACATGATAGACATACCTTGATTTTCCAGCAACCTTGAAAATTTCTATGTTCGTATTTCCTATTGCATACTTGCCCATCAGCTTCGCGAGCTTGGGCGTTGACATCATGAATCTTGTAAGCATGAAATTCGGCCTGACGACCGGGGTAAAGATTGACCTGTACAGAGTCCTGTCGCCAAACTTGAACTTGTGAATGTTCGGCTTGGCTATCTGCATCATTTCTGTGTTTTCTAACAATCGCTGCATCGGGTATAGCGCGTTGTCAAGGTAATGCTGGTAACATATCTTGTCTTCAGGTGAGAGCAATTGCATTGAGCTTTGGATGTAGTTTATCGTTGCATTGATTCGTACAAACGCGCCTATCGGATCCTTCCTCAGGATTTCCAAAATCAAAAACTGCAAATCAGAAAGCCTCTGCGGTATATGCTTCTGGCAGTTCGGCGATGCGATGTTCTTCACGCTCAGCAGCTTGCTCTCATTCAGTATCTTGTTGTAGGCTGCAGCAATCTCCTTGAGCATCTTCGTCTGCTCGTAATTATACTCGTTCTCCCTTACCTCTGCTAGTACAATGCGCGTGGCATCTTTGGCTTCAAGAAGTTTATCGATGACGATAGCCATTGCAGCATCAGAATCCTCTATGCTCGGCGCGATAGCCCAGTTCATGCAGTCTATCCTGAGCACGCCGTTTATGAGTTCGTACTTGATTGCCACATATTATTTATCTGCTGGCATAAACAAATTCTTTACATGGCTGAAGCAACTGATATCCGCGTCCTTGCAAGCGAGCTTGTGAAGAGGATGAACGAGGACGGGAGGAGGTTGAGGATGCTGGAACAGAGGGTAGATAAGATTGAGAACAATATCAACGGTGTGCAAAATTCTGTCATGCTGCAGGCTGAGGATTTGAAGATCGGCTTGAACAAGATTGCAGACAAGCTGACTGCAATTTCAGACAGGATGACACAGATGGAGGCAAGCATCGCAAGGATGGACAAGGAGTTGCACAAGTCTGCCACTAAGGCTGAGCTGAAACAGGTCGAGTCGTTCATCGATTTGGTCAATCCTATAACAGCCAAGTTCGTCACAAGGGAAGAAATGGACCGTGCGCTATCAGACAAGCTCGAAAAAAGGAAAGTTTAGGTTTATAACTGGGAACAACTAAATCTATTTGAGTGAGCCGATGGTGAACCTAGCGTTTTTGAAGAAAAAAGGTGCTGAGGCTGTACATGGCAAAGGTTTTTCGCCTACAGACAGGGTGAGGGAACTTGCTGGAAGGGGTTTTTCAGAGCCTGAGATGATAGATGTTTTGAGGAGGGAAGGGTTTTCACCTGAAGAGATTGACAACGGGCTGACACAGGCGCTGGCAGTAGGAGCAGGTGGGCAGCCGAATGTACCGCAGCAGTTCAATCCTCCAGAACCAGCCCAGCAGAAGGCAGAACAACCGCAACAACAGCTTCCGACATTGGAACAACTTGTCCCAGAACAGGCTCAGATGCCGCAGGTTCCAGAGACGTCGTTGCCTGAGCAGTATTACCAGCAATATCCGTCCGAGGAATACATAGATGCTGTTGTGCAGTCGCGCGTGCAGGATGTGGAGGAAAAGATGAAGGACTTTTCAGCGAAGAACCAGGATTTGGCGAAGACTGTGAACGTATTGCAGGAAAAGCTTGACCAGATTGCGAAAGGCCAGGGCGGGGGGCAGCAGCAGATTCTAAGCAAGATTGATGGTTTTGACGAGAACTTGAGCGACATATCCATGAGAATGGGAAACCTGGAAAAGGCGTTCAAGGAGACGTTGCCTGCGCTGATTGAAAGCGTGCGTTCCCTTAGTGATATCGTTCAGATGATGAAGAAAGAAGGTTAGTCACTTCTCAGTAGTTACAACATATATCTTCCTGTATAGAAATGCTTTTATATAGCCACCGGCATGTGGTGGTTATGAGTTTCAGAGAAAGGATTGGCAAGTTGAGCAAACCTGCGAAGGCGATTGTAGGTGGTGTAGGGGGCTACTTTATAGGAAGACATGGCGAAAGATTGTCAACAGCTTATATTGATCCATCTATGGCAACTGCTCTTGGCCTAGGCGCAATTGGTGCTTATGGATTATCAAAGGTTGAATTGGCGAAGAAACAGAACTTTGCTTACCTTCCATCAGACTTTTCCGAGTTGCTGAATGATCCAGAAGTGCATAACAGATATAGCGGGTTCAGGTTATGGAACTTCATACTTGGCTTCCCAACTGCTGGTGATAAAACAAGATTTGCAGAACCTTATGTGGCTTATTCAAGAACGTCTTTGAACCAAGATCCTGAACACATGATATACAATCTTAAGTACAAGGATGCTTTGCTATTGGAGATGACTAGAAACCCAGAACTTAAGGATAATATGCCATTGGACTTCCTCACTTATGATGCGCTCAAAGCAGCTGATAAGAATGCTAGATACGGAGCAATTGGTATCCTAGCAAGAATGATAAAGAATAACACACTTGACCCGACTAGAAAGATAAAAGAAGATTATTGGACAAGGAGAGGATATGTAACAAATCCTGAAGCTATACGCCAGAAGCTCGTAGCTGAGGCTTTGCAAGATATCAGAAAACAAATAGGCAATATTGAGAAGGCTGGTGAAGAGAAGGCAAAAGGCGAAGGGTCAAACCATCCAAGATTGAAAAAGGCTGGTGAATTTGCAGCTTTTGGCGCACCAAGAGGATTATTCAATCTTCTGTACGGTAAGGAAGAGCATCCTGGAAAGAAAGAATAAAACTCAAGTATAAATTCGCTCCTCGATAAAATTAATTAAGATACTAATGAATAGGATTTTCAAGATTTTTGCGCCGTTGCTCATATTATCTACGCTGATTTCTCCACCAGTACTTGCGCAAGATAACACTGATATGCTCAGGAGTGTAATGACAGCTTTCTTAGGTCAGTTGCCTTCCTCATGTTATTCTGATTTTGGCAGCCAATCTTGCATGGAGTGCATGGCGATAGGTAAGTTATTCCCGCTTGCATTGCTAACAGCATTATTCTTTTTCGCATTTTATTATGTCATGAAGTATATTCACGGTGGTGAAGGTACTCCGTCCCCTACAGAATTAAGAATAGCTGCCGTTGTCGGTATAGTTATAGGACTCTTGTTCTTGCATACTGCAAGTATCGGCAGTGCCTTGATGCAGACTGTCTTTTGGATGCAGATAGGCCTCATTATTCTGATAATAATTTTTGTCGGGTCTGTAGGCAAATCTACTGCTAAAGGTTGGATATGGGTAATCTTTGCGATAATCATACTTGCATTTCTTGCGCCGTTAATATGGAGCCAGTTCGGGCAGATAACAAGCTATTTCACATCTACTTGTGTAAGCTGATTTTATGGCATTGTTCGACCAATCTCTCATTAACC
>SCSR01000032.1 GCA_004297575.1 archaeon | reverse complement strand
CTCTCGTTCAGCCACAGGTCGTTCCACCATTCCATCGTCACCAAATCCCCGAACCATTGGTGCGCAAGCTCGTGGGAGACGACCTCGGCGATATATTGCTTGGTTGCGGTCGATGTGAGCTTCTCATCATACAAAAGCCCGGCTTCGCGGAAAGTGATTGCTCCCCAGTTTTCCATCGCGCCTGATGCGAAATCCGGCAATGCGATAAAGTCTATCTTCGGCAGCGGGAAGTCTATCTTGAAATATTTCTGGTAAAAGTCCAGGAATCTTTTCGCATAATCCAAAGCCAATTTGCCGGAGCTGATTTTCCCGGGGGTTGTCATGACCCTTATCTTCACCTTGCCTAGCATGCTTTCAATCGATTCGAATTCGCCTACGCCGAGGTATACCAGATATGTGGACATTATCGGTGTGCGGTCGAATTTCACAAACTTTTTATCACCAGTAACCTTCTCTTCTATAATCGGCATGTTGGATACTGCTGTCAGGCTCTTGTCAATCACAAATGAAATGTCGAATGTCGCCTTTTGTTCAGGGCTGTCCCAGCACGGGAATGCGCGCCTAGCATCTGCAGCCTCGAACTGTGTCGTTGCCAGATACTTTTCCTTGCCATCAACAGTATACTTGCTCCTGTAGAAACCTGCGAGCTTGTCATTCAAAATCCCCTCGAATTCAAAATATATCTCAGCCTTGCCCTTGATTTTCTTCGGCAGGATTATTTCCAATTCTTCTTTTTTCTCATTCAGTCTGGTTTTTGCTGAGAGAAGTCCAACACGGCAGGATTTTATCTTCATGTCAACTGCATTAAGTACCAGACGGTCTGTGATACCATTTATGTCAACAGTTATCTTTTCTTTGCCAGAGAAAGTAAAGCTCGTAAGATTGGGCTCAAAAACAATATCGTAGTTGATTGGCTTGACACTCATAGAACTTATTTGGTTTGCAGATAAATTAGTTTTATGGCGATAGTCAAGACTGGGCATGAAATCATGCTTTTGAAAAGGGCTGCGGAAATAAGTAATTCATGCATACCGGTGATTGAAAAGTCGTTGAATGAAGGTGTGACTGAAAAGGAGCTTGCTAGAAGGGTCAGGAGGAAAATAAACTCCCAATGCGCTACATTGTCTTTCCAGACTCTTGTCGGCACAGGCGAAAGGAGCAGGATGATACACACCAAACCTCATGTGACTGGCAGGAATATTGTGGGACTGGGATATATCGATTTCGGGGCAAGGTACAAAGGATATGCAAGCGATGTCACAGTGCCTTTCATAAAGGGCAAGATTACTCCTAAACAGAAAAGGGTTGTCGATGTTGTGCTGCGCGCGTATGATGTCGGCGTCAAGTCTGTGCGTGTCGGCGAGCCGTGCTGGACATCTTTTGCCAAGGTTGATAGTTTTCTCCGCAAGCATGGATACAAGATGCAGCATGGACTGGGGCATGGTATTGGCTTGAAAATACACGAAAGGCCTAGCCTGGTCGCTGCTACAAAAAAGTTGAGAGGGAAACGCAAGAAGAGATGGGAAAGGATAAAGAAAGTTACTTTCCAGAACGGCATGGTGTTCACCATCGAGCCTGGTGTTTACACGAAAAAGTTCGGATGCAGGATTGAAAATGATTTCCTGCTGCAGGATGGGAAGTTGGTGCAGTTGACAAAATCACGGATGTTGCGAGCATAGTTTCATAATGCATTAAAATGTGCGCATAGAATGGATTTCTTATGAATCGTAGGCTGCTAAGTTATCTGTATGCTTCAGTTGGGCATGTAATGCGACCCATATACAAGGCTTACGAGTACAGATTGGACAGGCAGATAAAAGGCGACCTGATGCCACAACATATTGCTATAATCCTTGATGGCAACAGGAGGTTTGCGTACGACAATGGTTTGATGACAAAAGAGGGGCATATCCGAGGAGGCAAAAAGGCGGAGGAGGTTCTGCGCTGGTGCTTGGAAGATTTGAATATCAATACAGTTACAGTCTATGGCTGGTCGATGTCCAATTTTGAAAGGCCAGAAAGCCAGGTATCGGAAACCATGCAAGTGATAGAGGAGCGTTTAAGGTCGCTGAAAGACGACCCTCTGCTTAATACATACGGTGTCAGAGTCAAAATCATAGGTAATCGTGAAGTGCTGAATGACAACATCAGGAGCCTGGTTGAAGACGTTGAAAGCAAGACCGAGAAATACAACATGCACAACCTGAATATAGCACTGGCTTATGACGGGCAGGATGAGATCGCACGTGCATTCAATAAGATGATTGAGAACGGCGTAACTCATGCCACTCCGGAGACGATTGAGAAACATCTGGATACTGCACACCAACCACAGCCAGACCTGATCATCAGGACATCTGGTGAGAAAAGACTAAGCGGGTTTTTGCTATGGCAGAGCGCATATAGCGAACTGGTGTTTACAGACGTCTACTGGCCTGAGTTCAGGAAGATAGACATGATGCGTGCGATCAGGACATATCAGAAAAGACATAGAAGACACGGCAAATGATTATATCGTAACTTTGATGCTGCCTTTTCTCACAAGAGCGTTGACAAGCTGCCTGCCGATTTCAGAATCCTTGTTGACCTTTATCATTCCTTTCTTGCCGATGGTTGCGGAAAATGAAAACTTGTCCTCGATATAGACGCTAGCCACTTTTCCAATCAGCCTCTTGTCGAATGTGATCTCCAGGCTGTTGCCTGCCTCTGAAATGCCAAAGTTTACTTCATTGCCGATTGCGGCTATCTTCGGCTGCACGTCGATGTGGATGCCCAATCTCTTCTCAATCTCGTTTATCATAACGCCACTCTTGCCAATCAATCTTGGTATCGCCTCATTGTCCACGCGCACGATAGCATTGTTCGGGTCTATAATTTCTATCACTGCGTGCGGGTCGAATTTCCTGATGTCCACCATCATCCTTTCTGCAGCAAGCTTGTTCACTGCGTTTGCCGCTTCCTTGGCAGCGCTCACCGGCACGATAATGTTTTCCTCGCCGAATGTGTATATCTCATACTCAGGCTGTCCTGTCTCGAAATCCTTGACTTGCACAACAGGCCTTGACAAATCCGCTTCGGTCATGCCACTCGGAACTTTGACTGTCAATGACAGATCCAACACTTTCTCCACCTTTCCTGCAGAGACAAAAACAACAGTATCAAGCACGTGCGGAATCATTCCCAGCTCCATCCTTCCCATGAACCTCTGGATGGCGTCTATTGCTTTCGAAGCGTGCACCACTCCTATCATCCCAATGCCTGCCAATCTCATGTCTGCAAAGACGTTGAAATCCTTTGTCTTCCTTACCTCGTCGTAAACAGAAAAATCCGGTCTTACCAACAATAGGATATCTGATGTTTTTTCAAAGTCTCCCTCCAACGGCCCGTATTGTGTTATCTCTGGGCTTACCTGCAAATCACGCGGCGACTCCAAAGTCTTGACGATCTTGCCCTTCTTCATGTAGAATTCTGCCATGCTTGCTGCGAGCGTGGATTTACCGGAGCCAGGCGGGCCTGCTATCACCACACCCTCTGCACTCTTTTCAAGCCTTTCCATCAGCTTTTCTGAGAGCTTGTAATCCTGAAGTGTCATCTTGACTATCGGCCTTACAATTGTTATCTCCATGCCGTCCGAGAATGGTGGCCTAGTGACTGCGATTCTGTAATTGCCTAATTGGAATACCAGAGCTCCGTTTGCGTTTATCTCAACGAATCCTTCGTCGCTGATTCTCGTCGCTTCGGAAACTTCTGTGGCCATCTTGTTCACCTCGTCCGATGTCAACGGCTCGTCGCGAAGCTTGACCAGCTTGAAATCCCCTGGCTTGCCCCTCTTTGCCATCGGCTGAACGTCTTCCTTCAAGTGGACTGAAAGCGTGTCTGGAGTGAAAAATTGTTCAAATGCCAGTCCGGTTGTCTTGATCTCAGCGCGGATATGCACGACCTTGACTCCTTCCACATCTGCGACCAATGCCTGCACATAATCAGCTGTGTAAAGCGTGGCTCCTTCTGCTTTCGCCACGTCGCGTATGATCGCATCCATCCTTCCAGACTTGGCAAGCCTGATATCGTCCATCGAAGGCTTTTCTCCTGTGAACCTGAGCTTCATCTTTTTCTTCTCTACAATCGCACGTATTTTCTTGATTTCCTCTAGCCCAACAAAACCGATTTCCCTACCTTTGGATGCCTGCGCCTGCAGCTCGTCCAAAACAGCCACGGGTATGATTATCTCTACTTCTTTCAGCTTGCCCTGTTCAAGGAGCTCGACTATCTTCCCGTCTATGATGATGCTTGTGTCCAAGCAGATCTTGTTTAACATGTTCTTCATCTGTAAGGTCCAGTTAGGAATAGGCAGCGTATCTTAACTTTACCGAATACAATCTACTGTTGTTCTCAGTATTCTTAAGCTTTACGATTATCCGATGTATGCATGACATTCTCGGTATTGAAAATTTTATTTTGCAAAATGGTTTTTCAAAAAACGAAATGTGCTTAAAAGATGCCTGGGATGTATCAATCATGAAGTGCGAAGAGTGCGGAAGCAGCAATGTGAAGGTAAGCAGGGACGAGACCGTGTGCATGTCATGCTATACTGTACTGAGTGAAGGCATGTATTCGGGGCAGATGCTAATCTAGTTGCTGGCGAGAGGGTCGATTTCATCTATTGTAATTGTCCGCATTTTACTACCTGTTGATACTGGAATTGATCATACGCCGTATTTGCTCGTAATTTTCGTCAAAGATTTCAAAATCTTTCACGACTTCTGTTAAACCCAATTTAACTAACCCTTCTTTTAATCTAAGGCGCGACTCGCTCATCCGCGGTTCTAATGCCTTCAGTGAAGGGAATTTCTTGTATACATATTGGCTGCCGTCACCTACAGGTGTTGTTGACAACGAGTACAGCAACTCCCTCTCGCTTTTTGTCCCATGGTTTAGAATTGCTGATATCGCTGTTGTCATCTGCAACCTGATTATATCCTCATGAATATCTGCAGTGTCGTCTGGAATTTGGAAGATTTCACCAAAATAATACATTAGTGGTACGATTTCTTTTGCACGCGGGTCTTCCGTATAGTAACTTACTATTTCTGGGACTAGGGAAAAGGGCGCACCGGCTATGCCGCTTACATAGGTTTCAATCAGCTCATCCACCGAGGGAAAGTCTTTCTTGTTCAATATCCCCTCCCGTTTTTTAATACGATGTTCAAGTTGCCAACTATAGCTTTTCAAAACTTTGTCAGCAACCTGGTCATTCATTTTGTTCAAAGCGTCCGCAGAGCCTGGTTTTGCTATTCCTAATCTTTCATGCTCGTCTAACAGCATTATCCCGTTTATATTGTTAAAAAGTGGGAGCAGTCTCAAATACTCAAAATTGGTTTTGTCCAGTTCAGTATCGTCGAATCGGACATTGGACGACCAGTCTAGCGTTTGTTTTTGGATGCCATCCCAATTTTCATCCAAGAAATCGTCGGCTAGCATGATGGGCTTTATTATCTGTTCGGTTACAGTGCAGGCTGCTATCCTCGGCTCATCAGGTACACCGATTCTACGACTTAGATACGACGCTAGAATTGTGTATGGCTTGGGGTAATCGACGGCTAGTGTATGCAGACCGACATGCTTCCTGCCTTCACGCATATCGTCGATATATCTTTTGACACCAAGATAATCAGTCGATACCTCTTGGCGCAATTTCTTGAATCTATACAAATGGGAAATTTGGTCTCCGATCATAATAGCTTATACAAAACAAAAGGATTTATGCTAATCTAGCGACTTCTTCCAACGAAACTTCCTTTTCACTTTTATTCTTCATGTCGCGCAGCTTGAACTTCTTGGTCTTCAGTTCCCTCTCACCTACTACTATGACATATGGTATTCCTGCAGCATCTGCATACTCTAACTGCTTGCTGAGATTTCTGCCCATCAAGTCTATCTGACATGAGACATTTTCCTTCCTTAACTTTTGAACAATTTTTATGGCATCCGGCATAGTTTTGTCATTGACATTGGCAATGAAGATTCTTGTTTTGGGTATACTGATTAGATTGTTTTCCCTTACGAGTTGAACGATTCTTTCTATGCCTAGGCTGATGCCAGTAGCTGGGGTTGAAACTCCACCAAATTGTCCGATCAAATTATCATACCTACCGCCAGCAGTTATAGTTCCGACCAAACTTTTAGTTTCCTCTACTATTTCGAAAATTGGACC
>SCSR01000031.1 GCA_004297575.1 archaeon | reverse complement strand
CTTACAAGAAGAATTACTAATCCATATAGGATCGTAAGTAGCTTCGCTAGCGGAAGTATTTCCAAGTGTACCGTTATTTCCCTTACCCGAAAAATCTGTTGCCCATTGTCCTTGCCCTTCATCAAATTTCCAATAGCCAGCCAAAGCATCAACATAATTGTTTTTCTGCCAGACTTTCCAGTCGTTCTCCTTCCAGTCGAAGAAGTATGTCATGCTCGCATTGACGGGATAGTTTGTCGTGATCGGATTGTTATCCACCAAAATGCTTTCCGTAACCTTCTGGAAAATTGTTCCATCTGTAGAGTTTGTCAGATTCAACTGTATGTACGGTTCGACTTTTGCCGACAGGAAATCTGATTTGAGATTTATTGAAGTTGATTGATAGAGACGTTTTATTTCATCTGCAGATAATGCGCGATTGTATATGCGGACATCATCAATTATCCCGTTAAACTTCTGCAAATCTGTAGGAAGACCTCTGAAAGCACCTATTATCAGTGGGTTTGTATTTGTTGTTATTTTTCCAGAAACTGTTGTAGAAACGTCCTCTATCCCATTGATATATATTTTTAGTAGTCCTGTAGCATTGGAAAATGTTGTTACAACATGATACCAAGTATTAGCGCTAAGAGCTGTATTTCCGAAAATATTTGCTTGACCTGTATCTAATGTCAATATAGTTCTCAATTTGTTAGTTTCTTGAATGAAAAAATCATACATACTAGTGCCCCCGCCTTTCTGAACAATCCTCTCTGTGTTTGAGTTTACTGCATCGTTCGTTCTTATCCATGCTGATATGGTCAATGCATCTGTTACACTAAGTGATGGAGAATTTGAAATATTTACAAAACTATAAATGCCATCAAAATTCAAACAACTTCCAAATTTACAACTACTGTTTGTTATCCAAGTTGGTTGTGCCCCACCTGTTGCGTTTCCTAAAGTCCCACTATTAGCATTTCCAGAAGAATCATTTGTCGTTGTACCAGAGACTTCTCCGAATTTCCAGTATCCTACCAATCCTGTCTCGAGAGAATTCCCCTTTTCATCGAGCCAGTAGCTTCCGCCCGCGAGCGCGTCGCGTATCCCATACTCGTATCCGTCTGCACCGCCAAGCGTGTAATTCAGGCTCGTGCCGGCAAGATTCCACGTACCATAACCGATGTTGCCCAGTTCCGATACATTCCTCCACGTCCCGTCGCTTGCGTTGTAATATACCGCAGGGCTGGTGATGCCAGAAATGTTCAGCAGGTTATTGACTGAAGTGTGATTATCCGAATCAAGAAGCACATCGTAATTTGCATTGCCCCCGGAAAAGCTATAGCCGGTAAGTGTATTGTTGGACAGTGTACCATTTGTCATGTTGATGGAATAGTTCGCATATCCCACGGTCCCGTTGCCGCCGTGAAGATAGACTGACATGTTGGTCTGGTTCAGGTATAACGACACAGCCTGCGTATCATTGCCTGTAGTGAAACGTGTAACTTGCCCGCCCTCTATCCTTATCCCGCCTCTTGTGAGGTTCGTACCGTTCGGAATGAAACTCTTGCTTGGCTCGAAGCTGAATATCAGCTTGCCTGCGTTCATGAAATACTTCCCTCCGTTCACACTAATCTGGACAGCCCTCAATGACCCCTGCCCTTCCGATGCGACCTCGCGTATCATCGAATCCAATTGCTGCAGGTTGTTGATTGCAAGATTGAACGACATGGATTCCTGGGATTGCTTGATTGTTGGCAAGCCGACGGTCATGATTATCGCTACTGCTGAGACGGCAAGAAGTATTATCAGCGCATACGAGATGAACAGCGAGACTCCTTTGGACATTGAATTATACTTGGTGTTTATTTAGGATTAGCTTTTTCATGCCAGCTGTCTTTCAGCTTTTCCCTTTCGGAACCAAATCGTTAATTATTTTTAACATATGTTAAATATTATTTACACCTTGTGTTTTAGGATCATTTCAATGAACTAGTATAAAGGAAATCGCACACTAGGATGCTCATAAAAACCTTTTCCTGTATATCCTATCATGGTGATCTAAATCCAAAAATTTCACAGTTTTATTCGGCTCATCTATCCTAAAAACCATTACAAAACTCGAGTCTATGTGAACCCTCCTGATACCTCTCTAGTCATGGCTTAATGGCTTGTAATGTTGCGGGTAATCCACTATTTCTCTATATTTTTCTTCAGTTCTTTGATGCTAGTATATGTTTTGAATTTGCCTTTTTTTTCTATTCTATCAAGCTTTCTGATATAACTGTGTCTCACAGAAGGATGTATATCAGCTTCCAGCTCACTCACATGCATCCTTATGTCTTCAAGACGATTCCTTATAGCTTTTGTGTCTTTGGCAATTTCTTCTAACAAGGCAGTTCTTGGCATATTATCACTAGATTATATTGCCTATTGATTTATATAAATTCAGCACACGCCCACGCTGACAACAGGCCTGCCTGCCGCAATGCCGGTCTTCTTGATACAGATATTGTACGTTCCGGTGCCTATCTTCATCGGGCCGACTAGGGCAATATTCTGGTATTCAAGCATCATGCTGATTGTAACAGTCCCAGGCGCTGAGAGGGATTGCGAGAAGGATGTCGAAGGTATGCCGCTTGTCTCCACTTGGTATATCAGATTGTTGACAGTGACATTGTTCCCTTGTGTGAAAGGTATCAGCAGCGACGTCTCGCCGAGGCTGGTAAGGTTGAATGTATTCGAGCTTCCTGAATTGTACCCGCATATCCTGACGAACCTGCTTGCCGGGCCTGCGTATACCAATCCCGAAATGAGCGACGGGCTGTATTCTGTCGAGTCGTAGTCTGTCGCATACATGTGCGTAGGCGCATAAGAGCACACCGAGCCTGTAACATTGAATGTCGAGAATGATGTCTGTGTTCCGTTTATCAACAACAATCTCTGGTCATAATCCTGCTGCGTCGGGTCGTCGTGGTCTGTGAGGTTGTATGCTACGGTCGTAACGCCATCAGCGCTTGCAATCCTGTGGGTTCTTCCGTTTACTGTCCTGTTGTAGCCGCCGAGGTATAGCTGGTTGATTTCGTCCGCAGATAGGCTTCTATTGATGATAATGACCTCGTCCATCGCGCCGTTGAAATATGAACCGGAAACATCATCAGGTGCACCGCCTATTTCTATGAACGATGTGTTACTTGAAAGAAAACAGGAAGGATATGTTGTAGTTGCAGAAGATGCTCCGTTGATGTAAACGGTAGCGCTTGTTGGCGTCCAAGTTGCGGCAATAAAACTCCATTCATTAGCTGGCAACGCGCCTCCTGTCAGACCGCCTGAAAGGACATTGCACCATTGGGAATAAAATCTTACAGCACCTGTAGAGTCTACAATTGAAAGAAGCCAATCTGCATTAGTAGTTTGCTGCCATCTGTCAATTACACGTGCAAAATTTGTAAATGACTTTGGATAAACCCATGTCGCAACTGTCATCGACGATGTATTTAGAGGATTAGTAATCTTCACATAACCTGTCGAGCCGTCAAACTGCATGCACCCCCCAAAGCTTGGCATGCAGCTGGAATTAGTAACCCATATAGCACTACCGACTGTTCTGCCGTTGCTCCCCAGACCTGAACTGTCGGTGGCGTTTGTTGTAGAATTATCGTTGAACCTCAGGTGAAGGATTGTGCTGTTGGGTGTGACTGGCTGGATGATTGTCGACGAATCCTCCACGCCGTAATATCTGTACGTCTTGCCAGAGGCAGCTGTACCAAAGTCATCGTAGTACTTGCTAACGCCTTGACTGTAGTGCCCCCAGACTTCGTAATCTGTTAGTGCTCGTGAGTAGATGCGGACTTCGTCCATCGTGCCGTTGAAATAGTTTGCATAAACATACTGCGCGCCTATAGTCTGGTTCCTAGTTAACGAGTCCAATGAATAAGTGTTTGCTGATACAGAAGAAACCAGCTTCCCATTTACGTACATCTTGTTCGTGGAATTATCCCACGCCATCACGAGATGGTACCATGTGCTTGGCTGGGTAATGGAATATGTGCCCCCTCCACCGCTGCCGTCGTTATAGCCCCTTATCTGCTCCGGCTCAAGCCTTATGGCGATCGCTC
>SCSR01000030.1 GCA_004297575.1 archaeon | reverse complement strand
ACTTTTCAATCTCCACAGCCACCATCTTTTCTCTCGAACCGTATTTTTCGACAAGCTTGGCGAATTTCTCATGGCTGTCAACCGCACGATCCATCTCTGGGAAATGCAACCCGTAGAATTCCCTCAATCTTTCCATGAATACATTGATTGATTTATCTAGTTCCTCAATTGTACGGTTGGTCTGTATAACCAGGCTGTCCCTGCCGATTGCACGTTTTATCTTTACTTTCGTCAGCTCGATATTGACCTTGGACAATAATTGGTTAAACTCTGCCTGATCCTTCACGAATTTGTAATCCACTGCCAGCTTGCGCAGATTTTCCTTGATATACTTTTCAGCCTTGTTGTTCGGCTCGATATGCTTCACTTCGGGCTTGCGGTAACTGAAAACGAATTCCCTGAACTTTTTCCTACCAAGCTCGTTCCTCACCTGCTTTTCCTCTTCAATCATCTCTACGTCAGATAATCTCAGCTTCTCTGCCATTTTTGCCGGGTCGTTCGGAAACGGCTTGAATGCCAGGATCTTGTTCCTTTCATCCACACCGAAAACTCCCAACAATGTGGTCACGATATATGCTCGCATAGGTTTATTTTATCTAGTCAAGACTTATAAACAGTATGAATTATCTGCCTGACACGATTCTAAAACAGGTCTATAAGAAACGCAACCCATGGTCACATAAGGGACAGTTCGGCAGACTATTGATAATCGGCGGCAGCAAGAGATATGCAGGCATGACATTCACTGGCTTGGCTGCTTACAGGGCTGGATGTGACTTGGTGTATCTTGTTGGACCGCAACGGGCGATGGATATCGCCGCTTCGTATTCTCCTAACTTGATGACAGAACCGTTGGAAGGTGATTATCTCGAACCAAAGCATGTGAAATCAATCATGGAAATGGTTGAAGAAATCAAAGCCACAGCAGTTGTAATTGGTCCTGGATTGTGGAGAACACAGCAAACAAGAAAAGCAATAGTAGAGTTGATTTCACGCATACAGTTGCCGATGGTGGTAGATGCTGATGCGATAAGGATGATATCTGCTGCCAAGGGAAAGCTGTACAAGAAGAACGCTATCCTGACTCCGCATGCGAACGAGTTTTTTGAACTGAGCAGTGTGAAGGTTTCGGATAATATCAACGAGAGAATTAAAGCGGTGAACGATTTGGCACATGAGATTAACTGTTCTGGTGGAGTATGTCCACTAGTTCCTCCTGTCAATATTCTGCTCAAGGGGCATGTCGATGTCATTTCCAATGGTGTCAAGACAATGCTAAACAAAACAGGCTCCCCTTACCTCACAAAAGGCGGGACTGGCGACAGCTTGGCAGGCATATGCGGAGCTTTGGTGGCACGTGGAATTGATCCGTTCACGGCTGCGTGTGCTGGCGCTTACATTAACGGTAAAGCTGGTGAGTTAGCTGCAAAGAAATATGGCGAAGGGCTGATAACAACAGACTTGATAGAGGAAATACCAAGCGTGATTAAGTATGAGTGAAACAATTATAACATCAAACATATTTAATTTGGGTAGATAATATGCCTGCAAAATTGTTTTTGACAATGTCTGTTACTTTGTTACTGTTATTTGGATTCCTATTTGGCATGCTGGCTGCTGTAGGTTACTACTTCCAGCTGTCAGGATTTCTGATAATTGTTTTTGCGTTGGTGATATTTGCCATCCAGTGGTATGTCAGCCCGTACATCATCTGGTGGACTACGAACATGCGACATATCGAGAAGAACGAATATCCTTGGTTATGGAAGACTGTCAGTGAGCTTTCTAAAAAATACAATATACCTATGCCGAAACTGGCACTGGCAAGGGTCGGCGGCCCGAATGCATTTGTCTTCGGGAGGACGCCCGGCTCTGCAACATTGACAATCACACAAGGATTGCTGAACAGCTTGACACAGGATGAAGCGAGAGCTGTTGTGGGGCATGAGATGGGACATATCAAGCACAAGGATATGGTTGTGATGACAATCGTATCAGTCATACCGATACTCGCATATTATGTAGCGCAGTTTTTTGTCTTTGCACCGAAGGATAGGAAAAATGGTGGGGCTATATTCGTCGGTATCGCAGCGTTTGCGGTATACTTTGTCTCAAACCTGATGGTTCTTCTTTTGTCGAGATTGAGAGAACATTATGCAGATGACTTTGGCGGTAGGGCTGTGGGTCCGAAGTTGCTGGCGAGCGCATTGGCGAAAATCACATATGGCCTAGGCATGTCGCATGACAAACAACAGAATTCAGCCGCACATTCATTCTACATAGTAAATCCTCTGACCGCATCGGGCGAGATTTCTAGATTCTCTAACGAGTACAAGGATATGGAATTGACCAATAGTGAACTCCAAAAAGCCATAGAATGGGAGAGGAAGAATCCCCTAGTCAAATTCATGGAGATATTCCAAACGCATCCGCTCACATTCAGGCGCATAGATTACTTGAACAAGCTGGAGAAAGAACTGTGAAACGCAAATTGTTCCTTTTATTGTCGAATGACGAGAAGCACCTTGTTGAACAGAAAGATATTAACACCAAGAGCGGTATAATCAAAGCTTCGCAGCTAAAGATGGGAAAAATAATAAAGACACATATCGGAAAAAAGTTTGCAGTAGCCAAGCCAACGCTGAATGATATAATCCATATGGGCGTGAAGAGGACTGCGCAGGTGATACTACCGAAAGACATCTCGCTTGTGCTTGCTTACACTGGCGTGCTGAACGATAGCTTGGTGGTGGATGCTGGCACTGGGACTGGATATACAGCAATATTCATTGCCAATTATGTTTCGAACGGCAAAGTTGTGACGTATGAAAAAGACAAGAGGTTCTCTAAAGTGGCTGAGAAGAATATAGAATTCTCTGGCATGCCGAACATCAAGCTGCGACTGAGTGACGTGACTAAAGGAATCAAAGAGAAGAATGTTGATTTGGTCATGCTGGATATGCAAGATGCACACAAGGCTGTAAATCACGCCTACAATTCACTCAAGATTGGAGGTTATCTGGTCATTTATTCGCCGACAATAGAACATCTTACTAGGTCGCTGAATGCTGTCAGGAAGAAAAGCTTTAGCGATGTAAAGACTGTGGAGAATATTGTGAGAGAATGGCAGACCGAGAGGACTACAAGACCGAAG
>SCSR01000029.1 GCA_004297575.1 archaeon | reverse complement strand
CATCTCGGTCTCGCCGTCTTCTACCTTACCGCCCGGCATGAGCCAGAGGCCTTTGGTATCCTTGACTACCAGCAGCTTGTTGTTCCTTATCAGCGCCAAGCCTATCTTGTAGATAATCATGAAAGCTGAGGATGGGATTTGAACCCATACAAATCCGCTCTGCAGGCGGACCCATTAACCGGATTCTGGCACCTCAGCATATCTATACCTCTGTTTTTCCAATTTTTATATTTGGCAGCGGCCATCTAGCAATCGCGTTGTCTATTTCTTTGTTTGTCAAAATTTCTTTCTCCCTATAGAGCCCAGCATTCTTAGTCCCATTGTCAGCAAATATAGCAACGCCATAATTCCCATCATGCAATAATTCTCTAGCAACTTCCACTACGGCACCAGACGACGGTCCTATCCATTCCCCTGTTTCCCTGTACACACGTCGTACACCCATGAGTGCCGCTTCATCATTTACTTTTACTATTTCATCCACAAGGCTCATCCTTCGTTTCAGTACATTCGGAGTATTGTCTTCACTCAAAAATCTCAACCCTTGCAGGACATGCGTCTCGCTTGATGGTATGACACCAATCACCTTGATTCTGGGGTTATGTTCTTTCAAATATGCCGCATTTCCTGTAATAGTACCGCCTGTGCCCACGCCTGTTATAAAGTGTGTTATCCTTCCATTTGTATCTCGCCATATCTCTGGTCCTGTCGATTCATAGTGTGCCCTGAAATTGGCTTCGTTTTCATACTGGTTGGGCATGAAAAACTTGCCTGGGCGACCTTTGATTATCGCATTCGCAAGCGCAAGAGACTGGGCTGTCCCGCCTGCCTTCACCCGTGGGCATAAATCGTCGTCACTTTCAAGTACCTTAGCTTTGTAAAAGTTTATGACATCTTTTGTCGATACGTTAATCCTTTTTGGTATCACGGCTTGCATACCGTAGCCCCATTCCTGAGCTATCCCAGCCAGCGCGATTCCTGTGTTACCAGACGTCGGTTCAATTATTTCTCTCCCATCTAACTCGCCGTTCTGCCGTGCATGCCATAGCATCCACAATGCAGGTCTGTCCTTTATAGATCCGAAGCGATTGTGATATTCCAACTTGGCATATAACGAGTAGCTGCCGTTCGAAATCCTTTTCAAAGGAGTGTTACCTATTCCTAATTGTTGGGCATATACAAGCTAATCCACCAGTCATTTAGACTCACCCCTTGTCAGGAAACCAGCAGAAATTAGATTAGGCAAAGTAGCTTTACTGAGGACAAAAACGCTCGCCCATCCGTTTCACTTAATAATAATTGTAAGTGTATGTTTAAATGTTTTTATTGAGCTTTTCCCGCGAAAATTAATATCTTAAAAATAATGATTATTACGGTCACATATGGTCGTTCTAAACTCTCCTGACAGAAAAAATGTTATGCTGTATTTGGACGGCTCATTATGGCCTTCTGGAAAGCTTCTTGAAAAGGAAACTATCCTCATGGACATGGACGGTGTTGCGTGCGGTCATGTTGATAACGAGCACCCTGAAATGATGAAAACGGTTAAACCTTTGCCATATGCCAGAGAATTTGTAGAGGAAAAGCATAATATGGGACATCTGTTTTACATCCTGACTGCGCGCACATACGAACATGCACCTGTGACTCTGGACTGGTTCCGCAAGTGGAGATTCCCGATTGATGGAGTGATATTCAACAAGCCGAGAGGCGGCAATTACCATTATTTCTTTACTGGCGAGTCTGTGAGGGCGACAAGGTTCGATGGCGTATTCGATACCACTTATGAAAAGCACAATATCCAGGCTTTCTCCGAGGTAATGACCAAGCCAGACCCAAACAGGACGATTGAACTGATAAACCAGCTTCACCAGAACAATTACGTATGCCTGATGACACAACGTACCGATAATGTGTCAGTAGATGATACACTAAAGTCATACGGATGTATTTTAGGACAAAATTACGACCAAATAATATATAATATGCCACCAGGACCTTACTGGCATATTGATGACAGGATAGTCAGAGCAACTAAGATGGGTTATGGCGAACTGAGGTCGACCATTGCAACAATACGTGTCTTTAGAAAAAGTAAACCTACTTTTTCTTGAGCTCTTTCTTCAATCTTAGCAGCTTTACTTGCGCTCCGCAGCTGTTGCACGATAGGCTGAACTTTTGGCTTGCACCAGTGCCTGTGATGAACGGTTCGGCCCATTTCTCCTAGATCGG
>SCSR01000028.1 GCA_004297575.1 archaeon | reverse complement strand
CCAGGTGGGCATGTCGAACAAAATGAAACTGTTGAAGATGCGGTTGTCCGTGAAATAAAAGAGGAGACTAACTTGTATATACAGCCGAAATTCCTATTCTACCATGATGAGATATTTCCGGAAGAAAACTGGCATGCTGTCGTGCTAGTGTTTCATGCTGCAGCAAATGGCACAGTGAAATTAAACGAGGAATCCACGGAATACAGATGGTTCGCGCCAGAAGAGGCGCTCAAGATGGAGCTCGGGTTCAGCCATGAAAAGGTTATAAGCAGATGGATTGGCAGTCGCGCTTAAATCTTTTAACATTGTATTTTTATTTTGATGCCCGAGCAATTTAGTCACAATACTTTCATTTCTCCTTTCACTTGGAGATATGGCAGCGATGAAATGAGACAATTATTTTCTGAGGTTGGTACCAGAACAGGCTGGAGAGAGATGTGGTGCAAATTGGCTGAAACCCAGGCCGAGTATGAATTGGTCTCCCAGCAAGAATTAGCTGATATAAAATCTAAAAGTGGGTCAGAATATGTGGATTTGAAAAGGGCCCATGAGATCGAAGATGAAATCAAACATGATTTGATGGCTGAAGTAAGGACATATGCTGAACAAACTCCTATTGGTGGTGGTAAGATTCATCTAGGTGCAACCTCGATGGATATCGAAGATAATTATGATGCACTAAGGATGAAACGAGCTACTGGTGTTATACTTGATAGGCTAGCTAATTGCCTAAACAGTACAAAACGTGTTATAGAGACTTATCAAACATATCCGGTAATTGCATGGACCCACCTTCAGCCTGCAGGCGTAACTACTGTTGGATATAGATTCGCAACTTATGCACAGGACTTAATCACTAACATAGAAAATTTAGAATTCGTTTATTCAAAAATAAAAGGAAAAGGAATGAAGGGTATAGTCGGCACTTCTTCGAGTTATAAAAAATTGTTAGAGACCAAGGCTACGCCAAAAGAATTTGAAGAGCGTGTAATGAAGAAATTAGGAATAGAAGCATATCCTGTTGCCACGCAGACTTACCCAAGATTGCAGGATTACAATGTATTGAGTACATTAGCAGGTATTGCTGTTACTACAAACAAGTTTGCGACAGATCTTAGATTTCTTATGTCGCCAGTTATTGGTGAGATGGCTGAGCCTATCGGCAAATCACAAGTAGGTTCGTCAGCAGCACCTTGGAAGCAGAATCCCAAATCGTCTGAAAGAATATGCGCCCTTGCCAGATACTCAATGTCGCTTCCTCAAATAGCTGCATCCAATGCATCTTTATCTATACTCGAACGCACGCTCGATGATTCTGCAAACAGAAGAATAATAATTCCAGAGGGATTTTTAGTAATAGATGAAATACTAAATTCTTACAGACAAATCTTAGATGGTTTGGTTGTGAGACAGAATGTTATAAAATCCAATATCGGAAGATTTTGGCCTTTCATGGCAACCGAGCCGCTTTTGATGGGATTGGTTAAAAAAGGTGCTAACAGGCAAGAAATGCATGAAAAGTTGAGAGGTTACGCTTTCAAGGCATGGGACGAAGTGCTGGAGAGCAAACCAAATCCGCTAAAAGGATATTGGTTATCGGATAGTGAGATTGTTTCGCGGGTTGGTGCAGATGAAATAGAAAGGATATCAAATCCTTCAGACGATACAGGGGATGCCATAGAGAAATGTGATGACTTTTTGAAGACTTACGTGAATCCAGTTCTTGCTAGATATGAAGGTAAATTTGGAAAGAAAGCTGATAGCAAATTCTAAGTTACTCTAAAATCTTGTACTTCTTCGCCAGTTTCTGTCTAGTCCACCACTTACCCAACCCAAACGTCGCAGGCTTTATCGCCAATCCCAGCAGCACGATTATGAAAATGATATGCTCATCCAAGAAAGGATTGTTCTGCGGTGGAATAAGTGCAAGCCAGAATGTGAGCATCACCAGTGCCCCGTAGTATCCGGACAGTTTCCTGAAAATTCCCAGCATCAACGAGATTCCCAAAAACAAAAAGCTGATCATCAGCCACCAGTCTATGAGGACATTTCCGGAGAGGCTATTGAAGAATGGAGCAAGCGGACCCTTCACCGCATGCGCAAGGAACCCAGTAGTTGGTGAACCGCCAGCAAGCCATGCCTTGTCAGGTGTTGTCGCGAAACCCAAGCCGAATAACTTGTCAAAGAACGCCCACAAGAACATCCATCCCATGCCTAATCTCAACGCAGTCCAGATTTGCGACTCTTTGAGCATAATTGTATTTTGGCGGACTGCTATATAAAGTTCAATCAATCGCGGATATTTATGAATCTGTACCGCTAATTACCAAATATGAAAGTCGGGTACGTCCAGAACGCTCCAGTATTTGGAGAAAAAGAAAAGAACTTCAACCAAATTCGAGAACTTTTGAAAGGAGTTAAAGCAGACCTTTTAGTTTTACCTGAACTCTTTGCCACGGGCTATACATTCATGTCAGAAGATGAAGCAAGAGAGCTTGGGGAGACAAAAGACGGAAAGACCGCTAAATTCCTCAAGGAACTTTCGAATGAGACAGGTGCGACAATAGTTGGTGGATTTGTTGAATTGGACGGACAGAATATATACAATTCATCTCTCATTGTATCCAAGGGTGGAGTAATCGACACATACAGGAAAATACACCTCTTCAACAAAGAGAAATTATGGTTTACCCCTGGAGACAAGCCGCTAAAAGTCTACGATATCAATGGTTCCAAAATTGGTGTTATGATTTGTTTTGATTGGATTTTTTCAGAAGTAATCAGAACACTTGCACTAGAAGGGGCTCAGGTAATTGCTCATCCATGCAACCTTGTCATGCCTTATTGCCAAAATGCTATGATTACACACTGTCTTGAAAACAGGGTATTTGATGTCACAGCTAACAGGGTTGGCAGCGAAAAACGAGGAGAAGATGATTTTACATTCACGGGTGGAAGTCAAATCACGTCATTTGACGGGCAAGTTCTTTCTTCCGCCCCATCAAACGCGCCTTATGTTTCTGTCATTGATATCGATGAAAAGAAATCTGAAAACAAAATGATCAACAAATACAACGACATATTCAAAGATAGGCGTACGGAATTCTACAAATTTTGAAAAGTTAATTCAGTTCTTTCTTGATTAAGACTCTCAGTTTCTTGAAATCTTCCCGTATCTTCTCCCTTGTGAACCCGAATCTCAATGCAGCAGCTGGATGGAATGTCGAAAAGTATATGATGGAATTATTTTTCACGACTGTGCCGTGTGTCTCCGTGACTTTTATGTTCCCTACCAATGCCTTGTGTGCAACGCTTCCCAGCAACACGATGATTCTCGGCTTGATTGCTTCTACCTGTTCAAGAGTGTGCATCTTGCCATGCACTATCTCCTTTTCAGTCAATGCACGCGAACCAGAAAAATATTTTACAGGAGACGTGATGAAAACATCCTCCCGCCCCGACCCAATCGATTCCAACAGTTTGTTAAGGAACTTTCCTGATCTTCCGACGAACGGTCTTCCTGTCTTGGCTTCTTGCGCGCCTGGAGCTTCACCTATAAAAAGTATCCTTGCATGCGGGTTTCCCTCTCCAGCAACCGGCAACCCGCTCTTGTTCCTTTGGCATTCCTTGCATGCAGCGATTTCTTTAGAAATTTCCTGCAATGTTTTCATTGATTCCACTTGAGGATATGACTATATATCAACCATTCCCTATCTTGCGAGTAAAAGTTTCGTCATACTCTTCACGCAATTTCTTATACCTCTTCCCAAGTTCTGTTCTGATCTCTTCTATGTCCTTTTTCCTATTATCTTCCACTTCCGATTTGAATATGCTGCAAATGCCTTGTGGCAGATATATCATGCCTAGATACGTCCCTAAAATATTCGAACATCTTTCCCTGATTCTCATATCTTCAGCTATGGGCAAATTGTCCCTGTCGTTCAGTATGCATACCCAATGATATATCTCTTTCTCGAAAGAATCTGCAAGCTCTTTTATATACCTAATCCTGAATTCAGTGCTTCCAGTTTCTGGCATCTTCCCTCATTGTATTTGGGAAACCGAGGATAAGCTCGTTAATCATTAGAAATCAGCAGGATTCAACTCGTACCTGAATATGGTCTGCTTGCTCTTTTCTGCACCTCTTGCTACAGCCGCATCATCAACATAATCCACCAACGGTTCTAATCCGATAAGCTCGAAATCATTGACAGACTGGAAAGTATGCACGATGCCTGGCGGTATGACGAGTGAACAATCTTTCAATTCGCCTTTCGCTCTTCTTTGCGGGTCTGAATGGTCAAGCACATACAATATGCAAGAGCCTCTGACTAGAAAACCTTCCTCATACGAGTGATAGTGCTGTCCTAAAAGTACATTCGTGCCTTTTGGGATTTGATTTAGAATCTTTATTCTCCTGACTTCCAAAGGTGTTTGGTCAGGTCTTTTGACAACATAATCAACTATGGTACGCCTATTGTCCTTATGCCCACCTGTGACTGGAACTACATAAACAATGTCATTTAGTTCGTACATCATACAGGATATGCCGTGAAAGTATTTAATTTATTGCTGCTCTTCAGTCTTTTCTTTATACTTGCTGATCAGAATCTGTTTGAAGAACTCTTCCTGGTCAGCTGAAATCTTCTTGTCCTGCTCCAGATGCAACACAGGCACGAATCTCTTCACTACATTCTCTCTTTTCCAATCACCGACTATCTGCTTGAATTCAACCTTGTCCTGTGATTGAAGCGCGGTCTCGATATCAGCCATCACATTTGCAATCCTCTGCTCGATTCCCTCCTCAATCTTCAACTGTGCCTCTACACGCGCCTGCACATTCGCGCGCTTGTCTTCCCTCCTCTTCTCAACAGTCATCGCCTTCTTCAATGCGGTTATCAGCTCGTCCATGGTCACCTGGCGCTTGGGTATCCTCTTCATCGGATATCCCAGCTTGACAAGGTTCGGGTCTATTCCCAGTTCCTCGAACGGTTTCTGCTCCCTCAGCGCCTCTTCGATCTCTGATTCTTTCTCTTCGAAGATTGACAAATAATCAGCCTTCAATCTCAACAATATCGCGGCGACAAAAACAATCTTGGCAGGTATGCGGAAATCCAGATCCTTGGCAGCTTTCAGGAAATGCAGGAAACTTTCTGTGAGTTTCACCAGGTCGATATTCCACGGGTCCATGTTCTGAACGTTCACGATGTAGTACAGAACCTCCTCCCAGCTTTCCTTTTCTATGATGGTCTTGAGGATATCCTGCTCTTCAGGCATGAATAAAGATTCGCAATTGTTAGAGAAATACTTACTCGGCTCTTCTCTCGTTAAACCATTCAGGCTTTAGAGAGTATGCCGCAGCTGCGATTACAATCGCGATTGCAACAACCATGCTAGCGATCACCCATGGGTTTGTAATAGCAGCCACCAGTGCTTGCATGCCTGATATGCCTTGGGCTGGAGCCTGCGTTGTCGTGGTTGTTGTAATGCTAGGCGTTACCACAGGCGTAGTCGTGCTCGTAGTCTGTGTTGTGACACTTGTCTGGCTGGTTGTCGTAGTCTGTTGCGGTATTATCACATATGACCCGCCACCGCCTCTTCCCCCACTTCCGCCAGATGAAGCTGGAGCTGGCGCAGGGGCGCTAGGCGTTTCCTGCAACGTATAAACAGAGAACCCTGGCACTCTGAAAACCAAGGTGCCGCTGGTCTTGTTGTAGATTTCCAACACACATGTGTCACATGCGTCGCCGTTTCTCAGTATCATAGGATTGTCCAGCGATACTTGTTCGAAAACTAGCTTTGCAGGCTTGTCCATGAATGGCAGCATGTCTGTCTTGACTTCTATTCGTAACGGGGTGATGCTTACATAATTATCAAGGTCGAGCGTGTAGGTAGGGTCTGCAGTGAACGCATATGCGACTTTGGTCCCGTTGCTCCACAGCTCGAGCTGGGAAGAGTTGCTGTATATCGCCTGGCCTGATCTCAAAACAGTGACATTGCTGACTTTGCTATAGCCGTAATTCCTGATAAATGACAGTGTGTTGCTACCAGGCTTGACATGCTTGGAGATATCCAATGAGAACTGTTTCCATGTATTGTTATTGGCAGTCGTGTCGCTTGCAGGCAATGAAGTGATGTTCTGCCCGTTGATATTTATCACAGTCTTGTTTGCCAAGTTGTAATTGTAGCCCTGCCACTGCAACTGATAATCATTCATGTCCATGAACTTGGTAAAGTTGATTGGCTGAAGGAATGCGATCTTGCCTAATTTAGGAGCTTGCAAGATTACTGATGATGCATTACCAAGATTGCTCAGGATATTAAGGTTAGTTGTCTCCCCAGTCAATAGGTTTGATACGAATGTGATGGTGTTGTTCGATTTCATCGCCCCGAATGGCGCGGTGTCTCTCATGTCCTTGATCCATGTTCCTGTGTCCTTGCTGCTCCAATAGAACCATCCGGTTATTCCGTTGTCCTTGAACAGCTGTATGCTATTCTTAATCCATGTCTCGTTCGCATCTCCCGGAATGTTGCCGTATATGTCACCGAATTCCGTGACCATGAACAGCTGGTTCGGATACTTGTCCTGCGCCTGCTTTATTTGCGTAGACTCATTCGTGCATCCTCCCCCTCCAGGCATGGATACGTTGCTCCACAGGTTGGAAAGCGTCTGGTAATCCGACCAGCATGCGCTGTACGACCCTATCTCTGTATGGTCATGTACCCCCCTATACCAGTGTATAGAGCTGATGACCTTCGGGTCGCTCCATGGCGTGAATTTTTCATAGTATTCGAAAAATGGCGCTTCGTCTACAAGTATCATCCTTTGCTCACCATCGTTCCTTAGTGATTGGATAATCTCAGACACACGGTCGTGCCAGCTGTCGTGTATGCGCGCTCCCAGCTCGTACTTGTATTCACAATAAGTAGGCTCGTTGAGGATGTTAAGCCCTATCACCCGCGGATTATTGCGTGTCATCTGCGATATCTTCATCCACAGCCTGATAAGGTGGGACTGGGCGCTCGTAGAATCTCCAATGTATGACGTATTGTAGAAATCCTCTGAAAAGCTGGATGAATAATTGCCAGGGCTGTTGCAGTACTGGCTGCCTAGGAAAGAATACAAGTTCTGCCCGTTTCTGGGCGTATCATAGTCTGCGGAAAGCTTGACTATGACATTGATGCCTTTCTGCGTAAGGTTGCCTATCTGCAGCATCATCTTCTGGAATTCCGTGTCATTATAACTAAAAGTCGAGCTGTTCTTGCTGTTCTCCAACGCTCCCCACTCCTTCAGTAACAGCACTTGCTTGAATCCCGCATCGCTTATCTTCTGCGCATCTGTTGCAGGGTCGTTTGAACGGAACACCCCGGGGTGATCGCCGTAGTTTATGCCTATTAATGTCGTTTCTGTTCTAGACGAGTCTACCAGCTGCTTGTTGCTGACAGTAACTTCATAGTTGTGATTGTCGCCAAAAAACTCGGTCATTGCAAGCGCATTACCATCATTCGAGGTGATGTTTGGCAGACCCCAGTTCGCTTCCACGGTTTTGAGGAAAGAGTACTGGGTGTAGGATTTTGCCGATTGGTAAGCTTTCTTTGCAGCTGGTCCTACCCATGCCGCATACATCGAGCTCCCGCCGCTTCCTGGCTCATCAAATACCAAAAAAATGACCGCCTTTTGCGTCATGAAAACATTGCTTGCAAGTATCTTCGGGACAAGTTCGCTGAGGTATTTGTCGCCTACGCTTACGCTGCAATCGTGCATATCGTTGCACATGTTAGGCGTCAGCCACATGAAATTCGATGCCGTCTTGGTGGAATTCAAGTCCTGTAAAAGTGTGATGTCGTTCGCTCCAGCCGGCACTATCTTGTCGCATCGTGTCTGGTTGTCCACTATGTCCTTGAAGTAGACGAACGGGTTGTGCCTCGCTGTATAGTCGGCTGTGTCGTTTGTGTAGCAGTTGGAAGGCATGTCTTCCATGTACGCTTTCCATGTGATTCCCTTTGCTTCGAGCCTGTCTACAAGGTTCGCGTCCGTAGAGTTCCACGCTTGGCCGGTACAATTATTGGAGTTGGGTATGCCGTCATATCCGTCGCATCCCCATGTTTGCCCTGAGACGAGTGCAAGATAATTGGG
>SCSR01000027.1 GCA_004297575.1 archaeon | reverse complement strand
ATCTGCATAAGTGGATGGTATCTGCTTCACTTCCGGGCTTGATAATTCGAGTGTCGGATACATGATATCCCCTGGCACATCACTGTGCTCCAACCCTAGCGCGTGGCCGAACTCGTGCATTGCTATATTTGTCATGTCAACATCGCTCAGTTGCCTGCCCTTGTATCGAGTAAGAAGTTCAATCTGTGCATTGCTGATCACATTGTATTTGTCCGTGTCGATGTACCTCAAGTCGGTGTCACCTGTCGCATCCTTCGAGCCCACCCTGAGGTTGTCTACCCATTTGACTGTAATGTCGGCATTGCTGTTTTGTGTCTGGGTGAAAGTAATGTTATTGTTAGTGGCAACCGCCCATGCATCCATCGCAGATATGGCGTCATTCTTGTACGGGCTGTCTTGTATATAGACCGTCAGCGGGAAATGGTTCCAACGCGGCGTTGAATTCGGGCTGGCTGTTATCACAACCTGCTGCGAGCCGGAAGAAAAGCCCTCATTAGACTGGAACGACGGTGCCACGAACGCCAGGCCTGCTACCGCAAGAACCGCAACTGCTATATATGCTATCTTGGAAATAGAACCACTAAAGATAATTAAAGACTCCAAATCAAATAGTTTTTATCATTTGGCATAGAATAAGTAAGCTGCGGGCCCGTAGCTCAGCATGGTAGAGCAGGTGACTCTTAATCACTTGGTCGAGGGTTCGAATCCCTCCGGGCTCATTCCAGTGAATAAAATTTAATAACAGGCAAATCAATCTCGGCTCATGGTCGAAAGGATAATCAGGGAAGTCATCACTTTCCGGAACGCATTCAAGAAGCACCTGACAGAGTTCATCACCGGGGCGTTCTCATTCGTCGCTGCGTTGCTGTGGAGGGATGCCATACAAGGCTCGCTCGACAGCCTGCAGGGCGCGCTGCCAAACATAGGGCTGGTGCCGATGCAATACTTCACAGCCATCATAATAACCATTGTCGCCGTGATTGCCATCGTGGCTATCAGCAGGGTGCTAAAGGTTGAGCAGTGATTTTCGACTCGGGTGGAAAACAACGATTAAGAACCGTTCTCCCGTAGACTTTTTAATGAACAGCTCGGTCAAGGTCCTGTTGCTGCAGACAGCGATACTGGCTGTTGTTTCGACTCTTTTCTATTTTCTGGTCGGGCCGCGATTGGCTGTAATATTCGTGCTGATCTGGGTCGACAAGGCGCTGATACCTTTGCTGAGGTTCGCCGGGTATTTTGGTTTCGAGATGGCCACGCTGCCGGCAATCCTCATCGGCATGTCCTATGGCCCGATGTTCGGCTTTTTGTTTTCAACAGTTGCAGTAGCCATCATCGGCGGTATCCTGAACATCATCTCGTGGAGGATCGTGTCACCGTTGGATATAGGTTGGCCGCCATTGCTGCCCTCGCCCGACCATTTCATCGACGGTATTGTGTCAGTGATAGCAGGAATTTTGCCGAGGACGTTCCCATTCATCCTGGTCGTGCTCATTTGCGTCCTTGTGAAGAATGCAATGGCTGCGGTAAAGCAGCAGGGGATGGAAGGATATGTCAATTACCTGGACAGGGGGATGAACGTCGGTGTGAATCTTATCGTCGCATGGCTGTACCAAGGCGCTTTCCTGTATATCCTTTCACTCTAGGTTTTCTTCACCTTCTCATGAATAATATGATGTCTTATTAGTGTAACTCAAGTTACAAGAAACATTTTTATGTCGGAAATTGAAAAAGATAATCAACATTGTGAATATTATGAGATTTATAAAAAAACCTGCAAGAGAATACGATCTTACAATACAGGAAGAATTGGATTTAATAGATCCTAATGATGATAAAACTGTTTTAGATGAAGAAACTGGTATGTACATCAACAAAAATAGTCCGCATAAAAATACATATGGTAAGTTGAGACCCCCGTATGAGTCTCCCTTTCATGAATTGCTGGCCCATTTGGAGGTTTATACATTTTCACATCCAGAAATGGAAGAAAAAATTATTATTGATAATGAACCGGAAATTAGTTTTCAAGCCCCTCCTGGTTTGACTACCACAGTTTATTGGCCTAATGACATAAAAATCATGCTGGAAGTCTCGAAGCTTGCAAGAAAACTTCTGGGAAAAAGAAAAATAGGCAAGTACACGCTTTACAAAAGGGAACTGCTGCTTGCATATGCTTTGGAAAACCTACCTGGTAACCATCCTATTTTCCAAAAGTTAGAGTCAGATTAATCTTTAGCAACAGCGTTCCTAGCAGTAAGTCAAAATCTTCACTTTAGCATCTTGGCCGCAAAAATATGAGAACATTCCTTGCTTTGCAATGAAAAGTAGCGGCAGTCGCACGACCAAGCATTCTTTGCCTTGTCGAATATCACCAGATGGTTCTCCGTGTCGCCTTGGACGCTGAAATGAACTCGCTTGTCCGTCTCTATCTCCTTCTTCACGCGCTTTTGGCTTACGATTTCCTCTGCCTTGCGCTCTTTATTCATCCTGTCCATAATTATTACATGAAATTGACTGTTCTTCTTATTATCATAAACGTGCTGGCGTTCATCTATACTTCAGCCAGCTCGGATTACTATGTCAGTAGATACGGTTTCAATACAAGAAGCTTCCTCTCCGGCCATTTTGAAGTCCTGTTCACGTCGATGTTCCTGCACGCAGGCCTGGCTCACATCTTCGGCAACATGGTCGCACTGTTCTTTCTTGGATGGACTGTTGAGAAAAATTCCAAATGGTGGCAGTACCTTCTGGCTTATTTCGGTGCAGGAATCGCAGGCGGGTTGTCGATGTTCCTGTTGCCAGCCGGCGTCATCGCTATCGGCGCATCCGCTGCCATATCCGGCATAGTGGGTATGGGTGTCTTCAAATGCCCTACCAAGTTCGTGCTGTTTCCTGAAATCATCCCGTTGCCGTTCGTGCCGGCAGGGGCGGTATACCTGATCGCGAACGTCACAGGCTTGCTCGCGCCTTCCGAGGTGGGTTATGCCGCGCATCTGGCTGGGTTTGCTGTGGGCTCTGCGATGGGGTTGAAATGGGGCAAGCATGGGCTGAGGATGCTGCTGGGTTTTGTTGCCACTATCATGGTGGTTGTCATAGCGATGAGATACCTTCATCTGCTTTAAGCATTTAAGCTTAACTGCCATCTAATAAAGTATGAAGATTGTACTGCCATTTGCACTGGCATTCATCATGCTTGCATCCGCGGTATTTGCAGACAATTCCGTATCTTTGTATCTTAGCGCCTCGACCGGTTATCAGGGCATGCCTGTGAATGCGAACTTTTATTATTCCGGATTGGGATTCAGCAAGTTCGTAGCAGGATGGAGCACTTCGCCAAACACATGCACGGTCAGCTGCCAGACATATTACAGCAACTCGCAATCAGCCTCGACCAACGTGCCATATGCCGCAGGAACCATATACTTCACAGCCATAGCTTATGACATCAACAACAACGTCCTCGCCTCGATATCATCGCCGTTCAATGTCAATTTTCCATATTACCCGCCTTTCCAGCCTTCGATATGCACACCGCAATTCCTGAACACCTACCAATGCCTAGGCGGTCAGTTGCAGCAATTGTACCAAGGCGCGAACTGTAACACGCAATGGATGACTTCGCAGAACTGCGTGTCAG
>SCSR01000026.1 GCA_004297575.1 archaeon | reverse complement strand
TCCAAATCTTATTGAAGCGTGAATTTGATAACATTAACTTTGGTTCGTGGGGTCACTTCCATATTGTAATAATTCGAATATGTTTTGTACATTTCACTATTGGAAGAGAATTTCTCATGACCTTCCTTGTCTTCATCTTTTAAATTCTCAAAGGTTGTTTCTTTAACCCACAATACTTTGGCTTGCGCAAACTCAGTGCCATTATTATAACATAGGGATATGTCATCACCTTTGGTGATCATTCTCTTGTCACCGATTCTCCAAGTAGTGTCCTTTTTACCTTCTAAAATGAGCTTTGGCAAAGGTTCTGAAAATTTTAACTGTTTCATGATATTTTCTCTTTGTAGAATTTCCAAAGCAAGTTTCCCAGCATCTTCCATGCTACTTCCAAGAGAAATGAAACCATGATTCTTCATAACGATGAAATTCGTATTGTCATCTAGCAATTCCAGCACGCTATTTACTAATTCCTCAGTGCCGTAAGGCTCTTCCTTCGAAGTCTCAGATATTCCCAATTCCCCTGCTCTCTCAACAATCTCCCTGCAATGACCGTGGAATATAGCATTCACATCTTTCCTTTTCTGGTATATCGCTGCATGCAGCATGCTTTCAGATGAAGGTCCCCGAGCACCGTTGGCATGTACAATTCCATTTTCCACAGATGAAACCAACACGAAACAACTGTCATCCAACTCGTCCTTCATCCCAATCTTCGAGCCAGTGATGATGAAAGAATCGCCATTCACCCTGAAGCTCAGATTCCCATAAGAGCCTCCGTCATACGGCGGTGCCAATCCATGCTCATGGAATTCCTTGCACCATTTCTTCAGTTCCTGTATCCGTGAATCTTTAGGAACTTTTCTGCCGACAAACTTGGTGACAAACTTTACTCCATGGTATGTCATGCAAGCCCCTTTATCTCGCTCGGCTTTACTATGCCTTTCTCGGTTATGATGCCGGTGATGTATTTCGCTGGCGTGACGTCAAACGATGGGTTGAATGCCTTGGAACCAGGAGAACACACGAGAACTTTTTCCAATCTGTTATCCTTGGTAAGACCTGTCTGGTACAACACTTCATCCTCGCTCCTTTCTTCGATGGGGATATCACTACCGGATTTGCATTTCATATCAATCGTAGAAGTCGGTGCAGCGACATAAAACGGAACATCGTATTCTTTTGCAACTATCGCCTTCTCATGCGTCCCTATCTTGTTGGCAACGTCACCATTGCTCGCAATCCTGTCCGCCCCGACTATAATCATGTCAACTTTACCCTGTGACATGTAATGCGCTCCTGCATTGTCTGCTATGATTGCATGTTCCACGCCTTCGTTCTTCAGTTCCCATACGGTAAGCCTTGCGCCCTGGCTTCTCGGCCTTGTCTCGTCGACATAAACGAAAACTTTCTTCCCGTTCCTGTACGCGGCATACACCGGAGACAACGCGCTGCCCCAATCAACAAAAGCAAGCCATCCTGCGTTGCAATGTGTCTCTATGTTGGAACCGTCCTTGATTAGTTCGTTACCATACTCGCCTATCTTCCTGCAAGCCTCTGCATCTTCATCTGCAATTTTCTGCGCTTCAGCTATCGCAGTTTCCGATGGAGTTTTGGAATTTCTAGCAGCATTGAACACGCGATTGGTAGCATAAAATAAATTCTGTGCTGTCGGTCTTGTGGCTTCGATATATTTCTTGCCATTTTCAGCATAACTCAAATCGCCTTGAGCTTCTATGAACGCCTGTGCCATTGCAAATCCTGCGGTCGCACCTATCGCCCCAGCCCCTCTTACAACCATATCCTTGATGGCTTTGCATGTGTCTTGACATTTCTTCGCTTCATGTATCTTGAACTCGAACGGTAGAAGATTCTGCTCTATCAGAAAAACTGACGAACCGTTTATCCAAACAGTCCTGTAATCTTTGCCATTGACCTTCATAAAATCAACTTCTAATCAGTCTGTCGGGGAAGAACGAAATTGGGCCGTAGCCTAAGCGCCCCAAATATTCTATTATACCATTTTTGTCAATTGTCCCACGATAATTAACTTGTACAGATTTGTTCGGATAAATCATGTAACTAAATATTTTTGTCATGTCACCTTCACCCTCGGGATTCATATTCACAACAACATCTACTTGGTTGCATGCAATATTTTCAAAATCACTAGGCACATCTGTAAGAGGTTTAAGACGCTCTTCAAGAGGCCTCTCATAACTGGGATAAATATGAAACCGAGCTTTCGATTTTCTTAAATCATTAATCAATGGTTTTGAAAAACTCACAACTTTCCCATCTCTTCTATATTTTTAAGAGCTTAAGTATCTATCAAATCCTCTAATTGAGAACTGTCAACAATCGGAACCTTATATCTGCTGATGTCATCAATTCCGATTCTTGGGCATCCTGTGGAGACAAGAAAGTCCAGTTTCAGCCCCTCAAGTTTCTCAGGCGTGATTTCATCCATCGCAAGTATGAATGCATTCTTACCCATCTTTTCGATTTTTTCTTTTACAATGTACGGCAATTTCATCTGCCCCAGTTTCCACGTAACAAGTATCCCGACATTCTTCGCATCATTGAACTGCGCTCTGTTCCATGCGATGATTTTCATCAGCTTTTTCCTCAGCTGGTCCGTAGGCTCGATTTTTCCATACTCCATATTGAGGTTGAATACAGGTTTCTCAGTCGCCATGAACATTCCCTGAACATAGAACTTGCCTGATGAGATGCACAAGAAACAATCCACTTTATCCTCAATCATCTTCCCGGCATCCAC
>SCSR01000025.1 GCA_004297575.1 archaeon | reverse complement strand
TTCCAGAATACATCCGTCGAATTGTCAATGCCGAATCCTGAATGCACCGTCATCCTCTGCAGTGAATTGTTTGCAAACTTGTACACGTGGCTGCTTGATTCGTCTGTTATTGCCCAGCCTGCCAATGGAATCTGGCCGCAACTGCTGCCCAATTGTACGAACTCGTTGTCATCAGAATAATTGAACGATGATATCGCCACGCATGATGAATAGTTTGATCGTTTCCATATCCCCAGATGGTTGTTCCTCGCAAATTCCTGCGCTTTTCTGAATTCATCCGAGTATCGGGTGTTCGGCGCGATGATGTACGCATGCGCGTAGCCATTCCTTACAAGGCCGAGATTGATGAACTTGTTGCCGACGAAAACATGCCTCAACAGCCTGTTATACCTGTCCCTGCTCACCGCATCCTTTTCCATTTCAACGCTTTTGTTTTCCACCAAGGATTTCAATGCATTCATCGCCTCATCATGGTAATATTGTCCAACCTCTGGGGAGTTCACTCCGAGCAATCGCACCCGCTCGCCGGCGGATGTTTCCAATGTATCCCCGTCAATCACGCGCGCCACATATGCAACGGTTCGAGGATTGGCTTGCACGAAATATGCTGTCATGTAATGGAAGACTATCAGTGATGTTATTGCGATTGACAATGCAGCGGCAAGGAATTTCTTATCCATTCGTGAACTTCCTCAATGTTGATTGGGTTTTCAAAAGTTTTAACAACTTGCTTTCATTTACCCACTTGTCCTTCGACACGAGCCTGCTGCATATCCTTGCGACAGCCTGTTCGACCGTGCCGAACTTTTCATGCTGCTGGTTGAACGCGTCCTTCACAGCCTCGCGCAGTTGCCATATACCCATCGGCACGTCATACGAAGGCCTGACCTCGCGCACTATGAGCACGCTTGCCTGCCGCTTTATCTTTTCCAAATGCATCCCGACTGCATACCTGCTCGAGTAGAATGCGCCGCCCGTCGTCGATGCATATGTCTCTCTCAGCCAATAATTCTCATAATCCTGGTCGATTGATGGCTGCGGATTGTCGACATTCCATATCTCCACCAGTTCCATCTGGTAATTCCCTGGCAAGACAAGAATCTCGTAATGGTTTCCCAGATACTCGTTGTGGAACAACATTATCCCATCGACCTCCGGATAATCTAGAATCTTTTCTACCAACGCCTTGCTCACCATGTCGTCGACAGCAGTGATAGCCCATCTTGTCGGCACCAGCTTCCTCTGCGATTTCGTCCCGAGCAATCCCACTGAGAAAATCTTCTGCAACTGGCTCATCGGCACGCGGCTGGAAAGTTCCACTACAGCATCCTGCGCCTTGGCATCCATGTCTGAAATAAGGTAATCTACTTTCGCCTTCGTTGAAGGATTGCTCGCAAGCGATGCATTCATGATTGGCGCTGGGTTCCCAATCGGCTGCGACCACTTGTCAAAATCAAACTTGAACACCGGGTTCTTCGCCAGCTCTATCTCGACGTCTGCAGGACTCTTAGCCATCGCCACCTGCTGCGTCACGTCGAGCAGCTTGCTTCCTGCATTCACATCCGACACGAATCTCGAATAGACCATCTGCCCGCGATAACCGAGGATGTCGCCTATGCTTGCCCTGTTTCTATACCAGTCTTCAGGCGAATCCAGCACGCCTGCATTCGATTCATGCTGCGTCGGTGACAATATGCCTACGAAAACTTTTGGGAACCCGAACCTTCCGACAAAAACCGACGGCGGTGACGTGCCTGTAAAATTTTTTGCTTTTTCGACCACGCCTTTCCAGAACTCGACCTTGCCTGCATACTTGCTATAGTCGATTTTCATATGAACCTATCATCGTGCAGTTGATATAAAACTTAGTTCGGCTTGGTTCCGGGCTCGAATCTCACGCCAGGCTTGAACGGTTCGCTGTCGAGCTTACCATATTCTTCCACAACCTGCTCAAGCGACTTGCCTTTCAATTTTTCCGAGCAATCCTTGCAGACAGTCACAACCTTTTTCGTCTCTTCGTCTCCTGCGCGAAACACCATCGTGTCGCTGTTGCATATCGAACATTTTCCTTCGAATGTCGCGGATAATTTTATTTTCACAAAATAAATTTACCATTCGATGATATAAGCTCGCACTTAATACAACTGAAAACAAAATATAATTATGAATTCAAAGGGGGCGTAAAACTTGGCTAAGAAGAAAAAGAAGAAGCGCTAAGTTTTCTTCAGATCTTAAATTCTTCCCATTCGACCTTTTTCTTTTCTATTATTTCTTTTATCTTTTTCTGGGACGCGGTGATTTTCGAGTCGCCGGATTTTATCTCACAAAATGTTATCTTGTCGATTCCATCATGATTGTTATGCGAGTATCCGTCGAATATCACCAGGTCAATCGGGTCGCCGAGCCACCTCACATCATGCGGGTCATGATTGAATTTTTCCAGAAAAGGGACAAGCTTCTCCAGAGTTTTCCCGGAAAGCGTGCGTGCGCTCCTTGATATCGCATCCTCGCGAATTTTCTGTTCCTCATTTTCAATCCGTTCTTTCACCAAACTGCCGAATTTGTACTTCCACTCCAAATTTGTTAAAAACAGGTAAACCGAAACCGCAGCTAAGATTACCAAAGCTATTTCAAGATACATAATGGATATTTTTATTCCTCGAAAGTTAAGTCTGTGTTATGATAACTGGCTTTGCAGCACTTTTGACGGATTACGTCAACAACCTAGTTTATACCGCTGGTTATTTCGGAATTTTTCTTGCCGCCCTTTTAGAAACAGTGTTCCCGCCCATCCCAAGTGAACTAGTCATACCGACGGCTGGTTATCTGGCTTACACACTTGGTCTGGGGTATATCGGGCTTGTAGGAATGATTTTGTCTGGTACTTTGGGCGCAACTGTGGGCGCGACAATAATATACTTTATGGCTCGTAAGGCTGGGAGATTTTTTGTGATAAAATACGGCAGGTATATGCTGATAAGCGAATCGAAATTGGCTGCAGCAGAAAAGTGGTTTGACAAGTATGGGGCAAAGGCCGTGTTTCTTGGGAGGATGGCTCCTGGCATAAGAGAATTGGTATCAGTGCCTGCGGGTCTATCAAAAATGAATTTGAAAAGGTTTCTTGTCTATACTTTTGCAGGTTCGTTGGTGTGGACTACGATACTCGCGACCATAGGATATGTGCTTGGGGAAGCGTGGCAGGGTATTGAAATCTCAAGCATTACGAACGTATTGGCAGTTCTCATAATCCTATCCATTGCATCTTATTTTGTTTTCAGAGTGCTGGTGAAGAAGAAAAGATGACTTGGCTAAGCTGCCGCTATGACATCAACGGCTTGGCTTCTGCGATAGTCCCGCCCAGATTCGAACTGGGGTCAACGGATTTCCACTCTTCATCTCGAAATCAGCACTTTAGACACGAAGATCCAAAGTCCGCTATCCTTGGCCGCTAGACGACGGGACTGTATAGAGTTATTGGTTGTCAATGTTTTTGTCTGTTTCTAGCTAGATTGTAACCGGAAACGTTTAAATAAATAATCACTCTGATATGTCTATGGACTCAATCCAAAAATATTTGCCAAACTCGAAATTGCAACGGGATGGGATCATTGTAGGTAAAGTGAAGGATTTACCGTCATCCCAGAGCGGAGAACTTGTATATCACGCAATGCAGAAGTTGTTTGGGTTCAAACATTACAGGGCAAACGACCGATACTTAGAGATAAGAGGCAAAGTCGAAGGTAAGGTTTCCATTTCTACAGAAAATGGTAGGCTTGATTATGTCAGTTTAGAAGCCCACAGGAAACATGCAGATGTTGTGTATATGGTGGATCGAAAATCACTAACAAGATGTCATATCTTCTTCAAAGACAGTAAAACGCTGAGAACAGTTAGCCCGGAAAGTGATGCTAGAAGCGAAGCAGAATTGATTGAGCTTTTGGAAAGTATTTTCTCTTAGAACGAGAATATCGCCAGCAAGCCGCCGTTGACTATCCTTCCGTACCTTGGTATGTGCTCCAATAGGGCTGCCTTCTTGTATGTGTAGACCGAGAACAGGCCGTCACCGATGTTCCAGACTATGGGAATGACCGGATTGGCTATGCCTGACAGGTTGGCTATCACCCTGGCATACCTCAGGAACTGGTATGGGAAGAACTCCTCTTCCTTGTACAGGTAGTTTGAGACAAAGCCGTCCATCACCCCGTAAGAGAGAAGCATCGACCTGACGACGCCTGTAAAGGAGATAAACAGCCTTACCAGGAACCCGAAAAGGATGATAGTAGGTATGGTAAACAGTTCTATTGTTCTGGCTCTCACCTTCAGCCAACCCTTGTACTTCCTAAAGTTGAACATAACCAACAACCAACCGAGAATGTCATTAAGGTTTCTGCCTATTTAAGTCTTATTTGGCTTTCCAGAAACTTATAAACAGCACATTTTCTCCATGAAAGCATAGTCTGAGCCTCTTTAACCTTAAATACTCTGTTAACAATAAAGTTTGTATGCCAGTAATCGGTTACAATATCAAGAACATCTCTGCGGAGAGGAAGAAGGAATCGGGCGGACAGATTAACATCAACTCTACCCAGAACATCGTGTCAGTGGACAGCCGCGAGGTCAATATCTTTGGCAAGCAGTCGCCTTTAGTCATAGGTTTCGATTTTGACATATCCTACGAGCCTGGTATAGGCAGCATCAAGCTGACTGGCGAGGTGTTCTATGCCACGGACGACGACAAGAAGATTGTCAAAGACTGGAAAAAGGACAAGAAATTGCCTGAGAAAATTGATTTTGAGATCAAGAATTTCCTGCTTAAGAAATGCCTGACACTGGGCTTGGACATTTCTGACGAGATGCAGTTGCCTCCACCGTTGATTTTCCCGATGGTTGTTCCCAAGAAGGAAGACCAGCAAAAGGTTGAATATATAGGGTAAACCACCAATCTAGTTTATGGTCCTACCGTTCTTGCAAGGTCTTGTTATCAGCTTCTCATATCTCGGGCTTTTCCTCGCAGGCCTGATTTCCAGCTCGACTATCATCCTGCCGCTGCCCCTGTACGGCCTAGTGTTTTTCGCAGTCGGCCTTGGCTTGAACCCGTGGCTGGCATCTCTGGCTGCTGGCGCCGGGTCTGCATTGGGCGAACTTACCGGGTATTTCTTGGGAAGGGGCGGGCATGCGGTGATACAGAAAAAATACAGACGCTCTAAATTCATGGCAGGATCCATGAAATTCTTCCGCAGGTTCGGATTTGTGACCATAATTGCGACGGCTTTCCTGCCGTTTCCGTTCGATTTCATAGGCATCCTCAGCGGTATAAGCAGGTATGACATGAAGAAATTCCTGCTCGCAACGTTTATAGGCAAGACCGCCAAGATACTGCTGATAGCATATGCCGGGTATGTAGCCAGCCCGTATGTGTCTGTACTTATGCACGAGGTAGGGTTATGAAACAGGTAATAATTGTAAGGAAGGACTTGGAATGGGGAAAGGGTAAGCTTGCCACACATGCAGCTCACGCAGCCGTAGAAGCCTACAGGCTCGCTGACAAATCAACAATCGAAAAGTGGGAGGAGCAAGGAGCGAAGAAGGTTGTGCTGAAGGTGGCTGACCTCAAGGAGCTGAAGGATGTGCAGAAAAATCTCAAAGAGGCTGGCATCAAGAACGTGGTGATAAGGGACGCAGGACTGACACAGTTGGAGCCAGGGACCATCACGGCATTAGGCACGGTGCCGACAGATGACAAGAAGATAGACAAGGTCACGGACAAGCTCAAGCTACTTTGAGACAACTTTCAATCTTTTGTATGAAACGTTTGACATTGTATAATCATTGTATAATAATGTGTAGCCCATTTTGCGGTTTAACTCGATCATTATAGGATTTTGTATATTATCACCAACTACGACATCAAGGTCCCATTCTCGTGCTATTTGCTCAGCTCGCTGTTTAAGAAACCTTGCAAAACCTCGTCCTCTGTATTGAGGTTCGATGCCAATTGATAAAAGAGTCAACGTTTTTACCCGTTCTCTTTCAGACCAGTCGGAACCATGTTTGGGTAGTTCCCAGTATCTGATAACCACATCCATAAAGCCCACAGAACCAGTTTTGTCATGCTCTGCAAAATAAACAGGCCTAAATGTTTTACGCTCTCGTGCTGGAATTAACTTTCCTAATGCAACTCTGTAAACTGGCTCGGAGCATACTTTGTAGTCCGCTAGAAATTCATGCACTTCTACATTATCCACAGTTA
>SCSR01000024.1 GCA_004297575.1 archaeon | reverse complement strand
GATTGCGGTGCATTCTAACTTTAACCTTACCAGGGAGGAACAGACGACAAGGATTATCACTGCGATGGAGAACGAGAACGCGGATATTCTTTTCCATCCGACTGGCAGGGTGATAAAACGAAGAGAGCCATATGATGCTGATATTGATAAGATTATCGAGGTTGCCAAGTCAACCGGCACTATACTTGAGATTGACTCCTATCCGGACAGGCTGGACTTGAAGGACGAGCATATTAAGAAAGCCGTGAATGCTGGGGTGAAACTTTCCATTGACACAGATGCACATAACAACACGCAGTTCCATTTCTTGGAGTTTGGCATCGCGCAAGCACGCAGGGGATGGGCTGAGGCAAAGGATGTTGTCAACACCAGAAGCCTGAAAGGGTTTGTCAAAACACTTAAATAACTATCTATGCAATAGGAAATTGTTGGTCGTATAATGAAAGAGTTGTATTTACGTGTACTGCAATCTGATTTACAAACTAGACTGAATCAAAAGATGGAATTAATTGGTTTGGCTGTAGAAACAGGAAAGTATGCTAACATGTTGCCATTTGGCAGGAACGCTGAGAAGTTTTACAAAGATTTAGATGAAGCTTGCCTTTATTCTAGCAATTGGAACTACATTTTCACATCGTATAGGAATGCACTCCAAGCTGTCATAACAAATAAACGACATAATGAGATTGAGAATGGTCTTCTCGCACCACCTGCACCAATACTAAATTTACCGCCAGAAATTGCAGTTGTTGAAATACCAACGGAAAAGTTAGATGTATCTAATGATTATTCATCGCATCGAGAAACATTCAAGCCAGAACGAGAAGATTAGGTTCATGTAAATTGTTTTTTGACATTAATTCAAATATCCAAAACGACTTGTGCTCTCCATCCGCTGTCAGTTTCCTTCAATTCAAAATGATGCAGTGTCACAGCCTTGACGTCAACAACCCATTGGTGCTTTTCCTTGTCTAATTTTTCTCCGTATGCTATAACGGATAATTTCCATTTCTTCCCTATTGGCGCAATGTCAACATTAAACCTGCTGAAAATCAATTGCTCTGCGTCCTTGTAGAATACCAGCTCCTGCAAGAAATTAAACAATAACATTTCTGCTGTGTCGGATTCCACTTTGATTTTCTTTTTCACTTTCTGCTCGATTGATTCCAGATTTCTTATCATCGTGTTTGTGACAGCAAGCGCGGATGACTCGAACACTTCCTTCAATGTCTTGCCTGTAGCTTCGAATGCTGTGTCTGCTATTGATAGATCTTCCAGAAATCTGTAAGACATAAAACTCATTTGGAGTCCCATAGATAATAATTAATCCTTATCTGATGAAACAAGTTTCATGGCATATATAAATGAAGCGAGATTTCATGAATCATTTGAAAATAGGGCTGTCGACGTAAGCAAGCATCTGGATAGCACCCTTTCCCAGAAAGTGAACGGAACTAGTGACATTGTCCGCGCGATGCATAAATTCAACTATACTTTCGTTGTAAACAGGACAGGTAAAAGAATCAGACCTTACATCGTGGTGATTACCGCACTTGGTAATGGATACCCTGAATCTCGAATACAACAATTATATCATCTTGCTATATCGACTGAGTTGGCCCACAATTATACCCTTATACATGATGATATTACAGACCGTGATGTCGAACGTTCAAAAAGTCCAACAGTACGTAAAATGTGGTACGATCTTCTAACAGGTATCAAAAATGAAGACCAGAGATGGAGAGAGGCTGATAATATGGCGTTAAATGCAGGTGATTCGCTATCGCAGACCGTCTATGAAGTGATATCCACGTCGAGCTTTAATGACAAGGTAAGAAATAAAAGTGCTCAGGCTCTAAGCCATGCATTGAATAAGGTTTCGGAGGGACAGCTGCTTGATCTGAGATTCTCAGGCAAAACCGACATTACCTTAGAGAATACATTGAACATGTACAGTTTGAAGACCGGGGAGCTATTTTCTGCATGTGCTCTTATTGGATTAGCGGCTTCAAATGGGAGTGAACAGCAAGCATACCATGCAACAAAATGGGCAAAAACATACCTTAACTACAGGTTCCAGATACACGATGATTTTATTGAGAACAATATAGACGGTGTCAAAGGCAAGCCTGTCGGGCGTGATATAGTAGAAGGGAAGATGACACCGCTTGTTATAGAAACATTAAAGTTAGGCAACAATGATCAGAAAAAGAATTTGATGAATGCTTTCAAAAATGAGAATGCCACAGAAGAGGATATTAAAAACGCAATTGCTGCCATGCATGAAAGTGGAGCCGTCAATAGACTGAGAAAATTCAAGAATGAAATGGGCGAACTGGGTAAAGCTGAGATAGAACTTATGGAATTGATAAATCCTTTTGATGAGCTATCCAAGG
>SCSR01000023.1 GCA_004297575.1 archaeon | reverse complement strand
CCGTTTTTTTCACAATTGCTATGACAGCCTTGCCCCTCAGGTTCTTTTTAATCTTCTGCAGCTGTTTGCTTGGGAACCCTTTGACGTCTACTATCCCAACAACCGGATAACTGTCAAGTGTCTTCTTCAATTCAACAACTGCTTCCATCTTTTCTTCTTTGCTCATGCTTCCACCTTTACCGGCTGGCTCATTGTCATCTTTACCAGCGTCTCTTTTATGTTGTCTTTCCCTCTTGGCAGCTTGGATTGCAGGTGCTTTATCACAGCATCAATGTTCTCGGCAAGCTGCTCGTCGTTCATGTCATCCTTGCCAACAATGCACTGTATGACAGGCGAATCTTTTGTCTTTATTTTTGTGCTCTTCCTCAGGTTCTCGACAAGCGTCTTTGCATTACCAATGATAATCTTTGGCATCTTCTGCCTTGGTGCCAGCACCTGACCCAAAGCCTTACCTATCGTAGGCATCAGCTTCGCTTCAGCCAAAAAGAAATCCGTATCACTAGCAAGCTTCTTCAACACCCTCTTATTCTTCGCCAAGTCACCGATGTCATTCCCGCTTAAAATCTCGCATCCCAAATCACTGTGTGTATCAGAAAAAACAACAACCTTTGCTTCCTTACCACGGCCATACGGCAATGCAAACTCCTCATTTATCTTGCTCTCAGGCTTTTTCATGTCAATTTCTTTCAGGTTAACAATCAAATCCAGTGATTGAGAAAACTTCCTCTTCGGCGCCTTCTCGCGCAGTTCCTTTACTGTTTTTAGCGTGTTTTCGTTCATATTGAACTCCTGCCTAAGCAGTGATACTTTGCAAATTGACCTTTAGAACTTATAAGCCTTTCTCATCCTTCCATTTCGTATACTTTCTGCCAAACCCCTTTTTGTAGGAGATATACTTCTTCTTTTTCTTCTTTGGCGGGTATGGTATGTCGTAAAAGTCCATAAATCGTATTTAAGCGGCGAAATAAATAAGTTACGATATGATCGACAGGAAGCTCGTCTACAAGGAGCTCGACAAGGTGATGGACCCTGAGATTAGCATGCCGATTACTGAGATGGGACTGGTCGACAAAGTTTCAATCAAAGGAAGCACCGTGAGCGTACAGTTGCATTTCACTACGCCGATGTGCCCGCCGGCATTGGGGTTGAAAATGGGGCAGGACATCAAGAGCACACTGAAAAATGTCAATGGAGTCAAGTCCGTTATTGTGAAAGTCAGTAATCATTATTTTGCTGAACAAATCAACAAAGAGCTAAGTGACAAAAATGTATTTCCGAGGAAGGAAAAAATCTGAATGGTACAGAATTTCCGATTTGTTCAAGTTCGGAGATGCGATGAATAAAGCACGTGAGATTAACAATGGCAACTAAAGCAAGTTATTCAGATATCTTCACGAGGCAAAAGATAGGTTGGGCAGACCAACTAAATCATATTTGGAAATATACTGGATAGCTCGCGTCAACCCAGATGAGTCAAGTTTCTTGTCAAGAGAGATTACCTAAACAGATTATCATACTTGCCTTCTTCAATTTCCTTTTCGACTTCCTTCGGTTTCTTGCCTTCCACTGTCATTGGCATGCTATTCGCAGTCCCGACAACCATTTTTGTGGCAGCCTTCAAGTCCTTGGCAAGCAATGCATCAATCTTCA
>SCSR01000022.1 GCA_004297575.1 archaeon | reverse complement strand
GTTCTTGGTGAAAGGCAATCCCGTCCCCTCTTCGTGTGAGATTTTTATCGAGTCTTCCAGCAGCAATCTCACAAGCTCCTTGGTCGGCTCTATGCCGTGTATCGGGCATCCGTTGCCCTTGGCTGTGAAAACCGGTATCGCCCCTGAATGGTCCAGATGTGCATGGGAAAGCAGTACGGCATTCACCCTGCCCTGCACCGGCAGCGGAAATTTCATCGGGCCTTCTGTCACTTTGGTGCCGTAATCCATCACGATTTTTTCATTTCCTGTCTCCAGCATCATACCGCTTGCTCCGACTGTGGCAAGCGCACCGAGGAAATTCAGCCTAGCCATCATCCATACCTCTGATAGACTACTCGCTTCATCAATGAATTAAGCATACGTGCTAGCATAAATGTAATTCGGAATATGCATAGAAGAATGTGACATGTATTTAAGCATGACTGGCAATTTAGTATTGTTGATCGGCATGAGACAGTTATTGAAACTGAGGAAGGATTATCAATCACATCTTGCTCCCCCACCTCTTGTAAGGTATATCAGAGATGGCAAAGACAACTTGGAACGTCTCGATAACATCAAGAATGATTTGGCAAAGTATGGCGTGATGTTAAGTGGAAACATATGCAGGAAACCGATATCTCATATCGAATGGAAAGATGATGCACTGAGTATATACATGGGTAAGGGGCTTATTTGGTACACATATAGAAACGATAAGAATGGATATGTATGGATTTCTTCAAGACCAACCAAGAATAAAGACAAGCTGACTGAAGAATTGTCTCCGAGAAGTATCTATCTAGCCAAATGCTAAGCTGCGCGAATCTGAAACAAAACTTAAAAGCTTAACAGTCGAATCCTGATACATATGCAGCCATTGACAGTTGTGAAATTCGGCGGAAGCACATGGGGTAAAGGAGAAAACAATATCCCTATAATCATGGATAGGATACGTGCTATAAGGAAAACAGATGGCATCGGACCTGTAGTTGTAGTCTCGACATTGCCTGGCATCACAAACGAGGCAATAGGGATTGGTACAAGGTATGCACAAAATAATTTTGGCGCAGAAAGCGATCCGTTAGCATCTATAAATGACAGATATCTCAGTTTTGTTACAAGATACTTGGGTGGTGAGGGCAGTCATAAACAATCATTTTATAAGGAACGTGGCTACGTTTACTCGAAGCAAGACGGCCAATCGAGCATGATCATAGATACTTTGAATACTATCAAAAGGAATAGGCAGTTTAAAGGTATAGATAGAGCTAGACTTCTTGCTTACACTGGTGAAAGGCTGACCGATGTTGCTTTTTCATACGTATTGAGAAGACATGGCATGGAAACGTATCATTATCGTCTTGATACCGATTGGCAACGTGATTGGCCTATAGTTACTGATGGCCGCGATTCTGCGAGATTTTTGTTCAAAGAGTCGAAAGAACGAATTGGTCTAGTAGCCAAACAATTGGAAGGTGGCAAAATACCAGTTATCGGAGGTTTCATAGGAGTGACAACAGACGGCATTGAAACGACATATGAAAGGGGTGGATCTGACAGAACTGCGATAGACCTTGGAATGTTACTGAAATCAGAATCGAACTACAACGTAAAGGTAGATTTTGAGAAGGAAGTTCCTGTTATGAGTGCTGATCCAAGGATAGTTGAGAAGCCAAAATTTGTTTCTCATATGTCTTACAATGAGCTTACCCTCGCAGGCAGATGTGGCATGAAGATAATCGACCCCGTATCGATAAGAGATATGGAAAGAGAAGGAATTGATGTGGATTCGGAAATAGTGGACTTGTACCGCCCGACATTTGTGACAGAAATAACCAAGAAGCCTGCACCTGTAAATGGTGGATCGCCAGTGAAAGTGGTGACAGGTAAAGGCAAGTGTGCGATTGCCGAACTGGATATAAGCAAGAGAGATGCATTCAGACTCTACTTGAAGGGCATTGCCTTATACGACGACTGGGTAGAATTAAGTGTGGATGAAAACAAAGGAAGGGCCAGATTTTTGTTCATGGATAACGAATATGTCAAAGATAACGAGGAGATTCTGATGGGATATGACAGGAATGTATCGATAGATTATGATGTAGGGGTAACGACATTGATTGGTGATGACATGGGTCCGGCATATGGAATCGCTGCCAATGCATTCGGCGCATTGAAAGACACAAAAATAAGAATCAAGAACTTTGACGGACAAGGTTCGACGTCTAGGATATTGATTGTCACTGGAGAAAGCGATGTCAATGAGACTGTAAGACGCGTACATGGGGCAAAATATAACTGATTAGCTTAACATTGATATCAATCCGTCGCTCTTTTTCTTACCTTCTTCGAGCCTAGGCTCGAAAAATCTTCTCGTATCTTCAAACTTTGTCTTGTATCCTGCAACATCACCATGACCGATGACGGTAGACCATTCCCTGACTGCAGTATGGAATTCCAAATCGTCTCCCCTAATGCTTTTATCGAATAATGCTGCCTTTATTGATTCTTCAAGCAGGTCTGGATTTCTGAACAGGCATTCTACAATCCCAAGCCTCAATCTGAAAAGCGGTGTTTGGCAAATCATATTTTCATATGGGTTTATACCTAGTTTGTACCACGAGTCCACCATTGACAAAAGGCTCAGATGTGAATTTGGCTTTCTATCATTTGATAGACCTAAGCTGAATTCACTCATTATCTTGTCGTCCAAAAGAATCTGCGAATTCCCGTTCTTGAAAACAGAATCTCCCGCCCTCTCGATTCTACTTCTGAACTCATGTTCCTTTTCCTGTATCATCAGTTTGAATAGTCCAGATTCCGATTGAGCATATTGCATGATTTCCTCGCGTGCATACGGGTTCTGTATCGCCAATCCAGAATACACGTGCGACTTGCCAGAGTACAGTCTTAGGCATAACAATATTTTCACGTTATCAATGCCACCTACATACGCCGAATTTTCCCACGGATATGTTCCTGCATTTTTCCACGCTGTACCCATCGATTCGAGACCCACGTGGGTGACCGCCTGCGTGTCTGCTGTTATCTTGTCATGAATCTGGTAGGATGGCAGCTCTACTATCTTGGTTTTGAACGATTCGAATATTTCCTTTGCCATCAAGTATGCGCTGTCGGTGTTCCTATTGTTCACCATGGCTGTAATCTGCCCTTGTGGATTTACAGAAGGCCCGAAAAGCCAATGCCAGTTTATTATGTTCACATCTGGGTCTAGGTATTTATCAAAGGCTGCGACTGCTGGACCCATTACTGATGTACCGCTTGATACGATTGCGTCTTTCTTCGTCGAGCGGCCGTACTGTGCAACAACCCTTTCTATGTTCTCGGTCTCTACCAAGTAGAACGTTATGTCGCTTCTTCTCGAGACAGCATGACCATCATCCAATACATATATCCCAGGATGGACCAGCTCCTTTCTCAATCCTTCTATCTTCTCTAGCCTATCGGTACAGTTTACTCTGTAACCAAGCACGGCGCTTTCTCTGGCCAGCTTCTTTCCCATGTCACCCGTCCCGATGATACCTATCTCCATCTAGCTCACTATAAAAAGCTTGCCAGTTAAGCATTTAAGCTCAATGTAAGGCTTTTAACATTACTCTGTGA
>SCSR01000004.1 GCA_004297575.1 archaeon | reverse complement strand
CTTGTTGTGAATGCATCCATGCAATCGGCTGGAGTCAAATTCGCATCAACTGCCAACGATTCTCCGGCAAGTGCTGCAGGGCTGGATGGCATCATAACAAGCATGGATGGTGTCACCATCAACAACATATACGACCTCTCTGCACAACTTGCAAGAATCAATCCGCATGATAATGTCACAATAACAACCACAACTGGCACATTCCACATGACAACTGGCACTAATCCTGCCAACCAATCTCTTGCTTATCTGGGGATTTCTGATGTAACGAATGCCTACAAGTACAGAGTGTTTGGAGGATATGTACCGAATGCTATAATCAGTATCATAAGTGCGTGGGATGGTCTCCTGTTTTGGATATTGCTCATAAGCTCAGGTGTAGGAATCGTGAACATGCTGCCGATAATGCCGCTTGATGGAGGACGCATGTATCAGGAAATTTTCAAAAAGTTCTTCAAAAGAAAGGCGAACATAATCAGCAAGATCGTATCACTAGCCGTACTTTTCGTCATTCTTTTTGACATCATTGGGGTTTGGCTTCTGAAGACGCTAGCTTGACTTCTACCTTTCTGATTTCAAAATGCCTGACAGGATATATCTTCCTTGCATGCTGCAAGACATCCATCTTTATCTCCTCATTGAGCAAGTCGCTCACAAAATCATCAAATGTAGAAGCTTCAACTCTTTCCTGCATGTATTCCCTCATCATAGCCGCCAGGTCAAGCTTGGTATCAGTGCTCATCTTCTTGCTAGCCACCGCGATACTCTTCACGCGCACCTTCACTCCATCCTTCGTCGCCAAATCTTGCACAAGATCTATTCTCTTTACCCTTCTAAGCACCATTCGCGATATGTACTCGCGCATCAATTCCGAACCGTTGAACTCTGTCAACGCCTTGGAACCATCAACAGCGCTTATCTTGAAAAATAGCTTGACATAATACTTGTCGTAACCTTCTATGACATTCATCGCGTTTGCTGTTATCTTCCTGCCTATCAGGTAATTAGGCTCGGCAGCTGTCGTCCTTCCCAAGTCAATCTCGTCGAAAATCTTCGGCGCTACAATTGAAAACCATTGCTTTGTCTTTGATTTTTTCGTTGCCATGAGCTCACTTTCTTACGATAAGCTTGATCTTCTCGATGTCATACTGGAAGTCTTTCGGCACCATGCCCTTCTCCCCGTAGTACTTGAGCAGTCTCCTTATCTTTGATTCCGTGTTCTGCAGCCCTTTCAGGCAGTGCTTGTCCCTCTTGTTCCTGTCCATGTGGGAGTGTATGTCTACTGCCTTGTGGAAAAGGTTCATGATATCCTCTGGGAATTCAGGATATGTCTTGTTCTCCCTCATAAATGAGGTGATGGTCTTGCCTGTTATCGTCTTGACATCTGGCACTCCATACTGGTCCCTTAGGATAAGGCCTATGGTGGCGGAACTGTAGTTCTGCTTGGCTAGTGTTGCGACTAGCTCTTCCACCTGCTTCTTGCTGTACCCTAGCCATCTCGGCATCACCTTGACAGGCGGCTTGTGGCTGGATGCTTTTCCTTTCTTACGGCTGTAAATTCGTGCCATATCATGTCACAATAGGAGATATTTGCATTTTAAACCTTTAAATATCCTTTCTATTCGCTTTTGAATTCCTTTACCAGCCATACTAGAATCAATGCTACGGTAGAAACGAAACTCACAAAGCTTCCGACTATAGTCAACAGCGCGCTTATGCCCGTGGTGCTGACAGCAGTCAATCCCATACCGATGATGAACAACACAACACCAAAAACTATGCCAAGAATGGTATAGTTTTCAGCTGTCTCAAGCCTGGTTGCGCCCTTGAGTTTCACGTGCCTTATATCGAAACTTCTGAACAAGTTGCTACTCTTTCCCGCTATACCTTGCTCTTCGCTCAATCTCATCAACCTTTTCCAAGACCTTGACAGCATCCTTGTATTCGGCCTTGTAACCTTTAATTATATTGTCCCAACATGTTTTTAAGATTTTGAAATGCGTCGATTCAAGCGCCTCGTGCAACAGTTTCATATCCACGCCCTTGTCCTCGATCTTTCTGGAAGTGTCCCCAAGCGAGAAATCGATGAAATAGATATCCCTGCCTGTTGATATCATGTTGGAAGTGGTGAGGTCGCCGTGGACGATGTTGTTCGAATGCAACCTGCCCACGAGCCTTCCGATCTCCCTGCACGTCCTCGCTATAGTTGACCTGTCAGATGTATCGAGAAGCTCTTTGACTCTCTTGCCATCGATGTGTTTCATGGTAATTTTCGTCTCGCCTGTTTCGATTATCTTTGGTGTCATCACGCCAAGCGCCCGAGCATCGACAAGCAACCTCACTTCTTTCCTTGTTCTCTCCCTGCGTAGTTTCTCATCTATCTCTGGTATCCTGTAAGATTTTCTGGCGCGCTCTTTCACCACGTTGCCATCATCCAAGTAGATTACGCTCTCAGCACCGCGGTAGATGACCTTAGGCATCTTTGATTCCATCTTCAGTCAACCTGAATACAGCCTCGCCTTCAGCAATGTTTGGCGCATCAATCATCTTTGCAATCCTTGTTCCTTCCTTTCCCTTTCTCAAGTAGAGCCTGTATGTCGATGCGTGTCCTAATACAGCACCGCCTATTGCGCGTACAGGATCGCCGAACATGATTGAAGGGTCGAACATCACTTGGTTGGTGATGTAGACTGCAACATTATATGCGTCAGCAAGCCTCTGCAATTGGTGCAGATGCCTGTTCAACTTTTGCTGTCTTGGTGCAAGCTCCCCTCTTCCGACAAAGTCTGATCTGAAATGCGACGTAATCGAGTCAATCACTATCAGCTTGATGCTCTTCTCTTCTATGACTTCAGGCGCCTTGTCTATGAGGAGAATCTGGTGTTCGCTGTTGTATGCACGTGCCACATGGATATTCTTCAAGACCTTTTCAGGATCCAACCCCAAAGACTTGGCTATCTGGACTATCCTTTCAGGCCTGAATGTGTGTTCTGTATCGATGAACAGGCACGCCCCTTCCAACCCGCCTTTGTCCTTTGGCAGTTGCACAGCGCATGACAGCTCGAAACCTAACTGGCTCTTTCCTGAACCGAATTGGCCGTAAGCTTCTGTTATAGCCTGCGTCTCGACCCCGCCACCCAAAAGGGTATCAAGATTGGAACTGCCAGTCGTAATCTTCGAAACGCTGGTTCTCCTTTCAAGAATCTTATCAGCAGTCTCGAAACCAATGTCGAGCTTTTCACGTATCGAGCTGATTATCTTTGCAGCTTGACCTTCCCCTATCTCTGCTATAGCAGCAAGTTCACTGGGCGCAGTGACGGCTATTACCATCGGGTCAGTATAGCCTATATTCTTCAGCTTTTCCCCTATTTTCTCTCCCACCCCTGGGATATCATCAATCGTAAGTTCTTTCTTTGCCATTTTTAATCACAAACTCCTTTTATTTCGTTCAATATTTTTTTACTCTCTTCCAATGCGTTTAAAGCTTTAGCATTCTCTGCCAACAGCTCAAGCTTGTCCGAGATTATATTGAGTTTCACTCGCCCGTCAAAAACGAAATCCTTCCCCTCCAAGTTATTCCTGATAATCTGGTATCTTTGCTCTGCGCCCATGCTTGCAAGCTCTTGCATATCCACACCGCATACATTTTGTGCAACTTTTCCGAACATTGTAACTCTCATGTCATCTGTGCCGTCATCTATCATTGCCGACAATACCATCGAATTCTCGAGCTTGTGCCTTTTACACTTGTCATTTGTGCTCATGCCACATATAGAACAAGAGGAATATATAAACTTTCCATTAAACACTTGTATCACCGTTCCGGCAATCTCAGCATTACCAGTTTTTGCATCCTTGATTGTAACTCTCCTGATTTTTGAAAGGTGTTCTGCCGGGGGAATAATGTTCATGTCATCAATCTTCCTGATTCCTCCATACTTTCCAAGCGATATCTCAATGCTTCCCAAATTTTTCTTAACCATTCCATTCATTATCTGGACGACATCATTCAGCTTGAATTCGCTCATCATCTGCGTTTGGTCGCTCCATAATGTTATCCTTACCTGCCCTGTCGAGTCCGCAATAAAAATATTCCCGACTGTGCCTTCACTTCCATCAGGCCGTTTGAATTTGTTGATGCGCGATACGTTCACAATCCTGCCTACCACATTTACGTTCCTTGAGTTTTCATTGACATCATTGATCTTGATTTCATTCCCATTCGGCACATCTATGCCAATCTGTCTTGCAACAAGGTATGCAGCCCCCTCCTTCGTGACAAGCCCGGAAAGTTCCTGATATTTCTCTTCAACCTTACCATTCGCTTCGTCGGCACTCATGCCTGACTTGGTTTGTATCATTCCTATGATCTTGTCGATCTCCATTATAACTTTCTCCTGGCCATTCTGATATCTTCTGTTGTTAATGTTTTCCTTCCCGCATGTTTTGCCAACAGGCACGCGTTCTTTGCTATTTCCGTAAGTCTTTCCTCCATTACGTTTGCGATTTCTTCCATGGCTTCCTGTGAGACCCTTTTCGCACCAGCCTTCTTCAGAATCCTCTCAAATGGCAGTCTTGGTAGTATGGCCATAATCTTAATTGGTTAGCGTGTATTAAAATTCGACTTCGTATATCCTGATGATGCTGTTGGTAAAGACCGGCTTGAATTTCTCCAACCCTTGTCCATAGTAGAAAAACATTTTCGTGAACAACGACTGTGATGTATCTGGGTCCATATATATGACTGCTTGGAAGCTCGGGTCGACGAACAAGGTTCCTGGTATGATGTTCGTCACGTTACTGTACGAGAAACTGAGCGCTTGGTCATTATTGAAAACGACAATATTTTGTATTATCGCATTGGAGATTCCTTGGTCTGGTATGTTCAATATCGGAACAATCTGGTTATTCTTCTGTGCAAGCGTTATCACACCGTTCCCATAAATCAGATTGCCTGCGTTGTCCCTGCTTGAGTATGAAAGCTGCAGATAATTTGTGCCTTGCGCATTTTTCTGGAACCAACTGTTGGGGATTGAGTAACATGATTTGGCATTCTGTACCCCGAACTTTCTTATGCAGCTTGAAAAATACCTCGGCCAATAGTACTTGCCGATCAGATCATTGCTTGCGATGAAATACATCTTGGTAAGCGGTGCACACGGATCTTGGTGAAGGACATTGTCGTATATCCTGTCACCATAAGCAGATTTTACCTTGTTGCATTCATCTGGAGTAAGTTGCATGTATTTCTTCAAAAGTGATGTTGCTTCTGTCTCATTGCTCGTGGTAAGAACATATGCCATGTCTTGTATCCTCATGTTTATCCCACCAGTCACACATTCCGAGTCCGGACAGTGGGCACCATCTGCTACAACCTTGTTGCCTGTATACCCAGCTATTATGTGTCCTGGATCCCACCATGTTGCAACTATGGTCGAATTGTCACTGTTCGCTTTGACCCAATCGAGTGCCTCCTTCCATCCTGGATCAAGCCCGTATCCGTGTGATACTCCGTTCGCCAGCTGATATGCGTTCGAGATTAGAAGAATTGTGAAAACCATAACTGCGCCAAATATTCCAGCCATCAGCACTATAGGCTTGTGTTTTATATGGTCATACAAGTTTCCGATGACATAACCGGCAGAAAGTGATGCTGCAACAGAAAAGATTAGCGCGAACCTGATTCCATTGAGGATCATGTAAAACGTGATGAGCGCGAACAAGAACAGGAATATTTCCTCAAGCCTCACCTGCTCCTTTTTAATCAGCTTGTATACAACAAGCAGAGGGAGCCCTATAAGCGTAGCCACAGTAGTAATCAAGCCTACTTGGTTTGCAACCGCATCGAACCCTGACGATGAGAATATATTTATCTTCTGCAACTCGGCTACTGAGATGTTAACAAGCAGTGGCTGACTGATTCCTGTGTAATAAAGTGCGGACAATATACCAGCCTGTAGGACATTGCTGAGACCTACAATCTGCGTGATGACATTCACAGATACAAGAATTATCATGTATGGTATGATCATCTTCTTCAATTCAGTTACGATATGAGTCATGTCTATAGAGAATTTCCTTTGGTGCACCATTGACTCGAGAATCCTAAACACAGGCAACATGGGTGCGAACACCATGAAAGCCATCAATGGGTACCACCCACCGCCTGCCCATGTGTAAATGAACAACACGTTAGCGAGCACCGCAGCTATGTAATAATATATCTTCTGCTTTTTCAGGGCCAGCATCATAAGGTATATTGTCAAGAACGAGTAGAGCACTACGAATGCCTTGCTGTCAAGATATCCTGAGACCGAGTAGCTGATGAATGTTGGGGCTAGCACTGCGAAGATAGCTGTAAAAAGACCAGCAATCTTGTTAGACATCAGCCTGCCCACCAGGTATGCTGGAACAGCAGATATGCCTGAAATGAATGCAGGCGCCAAGATGAAAAACTGCATAAAGCTCATGTTTTTGATAAAAACAGAAAATATCTTGTAGGTTATAGCGAGCATATACTCCACGCCCATGAATTGTATGTATGGCCTGCCAGGCGGTGCATAGCTTAGGATATCCCACTTGGGAAGATTCAGACCATAATTGAGCGCGTCCTCAGAATGCCTGAAATACCACCACGGGTCAAAATCTGCGACTGTTGATGGCACATAGACCATCCTCACAGAAGCTCCCAGCATTATGATAGCCAGAAGCAGGATTAAATCTAGTCTATCCCTGATTGTATGCAATGGGTTGCCTAACTTCATGACAATGCCTTTGTTAAAATTGATTAGGCAAGTATAAGAATTATAGCTAATTTAAATCCAAAACGCATAAGCATTAATGTGGAAGATAAGACAGTTTCGTTCAAGGTAAGGAAACCGGCTCTCATTGCAACGCTTGTGATTTTGCTCGCGTTCTTCATCATGGAGCTTCAGGTATCAATGATCTCCCCAATAGTTTTCGGTGACGAGGGTTTCCATGCAGAGATGGCTGTATGGATGGCATCGCATCTCGACTATCCAAAATGGGTGCCGTTTGAGGCTACTCCGCAGATAATGACAGGCTATTGGAGACCGCCTATGTGGAACACGTTGCAGGCATCTTTCCTCCTTTTTTCCGGAATGAGCGAGATTGCGCTGAAGATAATGACACCGTTGATAAGTTTGTTGATAGGATTATCTGTCTACCTGTTCGTAAGGAAACTGTACAACCCAAACATGGGACTATTGGCTTCGGTCATAACAGTAGCTCTTCCATCAATGGTAACATACAGCGTGCTTTTGTACTATTCTATGCTGTCGGTGTTTTACTTTACACTGTTCTTCTTCACATTCGTATTGTCAGAGAAGCTAGGTAACAGAAAGTACTTTTATTTGTCTGGTGTCTTCGCATTTTTGGCACTTATGACCAACCAAGTAGCGCTCGGTGCATACGCATTGGTATTCGTAATGCTTCTTTACGAGGTTGCAAAAGACGGCAAGCTCAAACTAGCATTGTGGAAATATGGACCATTGCTTGCAATCATGATTGCGCTGCTTGCACCTTACATCATAAGAAACATTGCACTTTACAATGCTCCTGCATGCTTTACGCTACCTATGATTAACAGGTACTTCAAGATGTGGAACGTTGAGGGGTGTGATGTTAACAATATGGCATCACAAGCATCGTTTGTTGGACAGGCCATACCTACCGGTACGGAACAGACCGTGATAAACCTCGGCATTGTTTCTTACCTGGATTTCGCTTATGGCAACAATTTCATAGTCAATGTCTTCATATTAAGTGTTGCAGCCGGAGTGGTGATATTATTTGCGCGTAAGGAAAGATTATCGTTGCCAATCGGCATGATTTTGCTCATGCTCGTTGTTCTGTTTATCTCCACATACGAAAGGTCAGAGGACCTGTCAAGATACACACTGATGTTTGCTCCGATGCTTGCGTTATCAGCATCGGTTTTCTGGGACGAATTATACGTCCTCGTCAGGAAATACCAGAAGCATGTTGCCCTAGTAATTTTTGTGTTTGTGATTTTCCTAGCTTACACGAACCTGCAACAAAAACTGCCAACAATGAATACGATAAAACAGTTCTCCCCGGCGTTTTTCGAGGCATGCGACTGGATAAAAGACAACACGCCTGAGAACGCCAGACTGTATACAGTGTGGGGTCACAATGCCGTCTATAATTGCAGGCGCAACATGGCTACTAACATGCCGGATGTGTTGTTGGCGCCTAACGCGTCATATGAGCTCAAGGTGCTGAAAGAGAATGACATAAATTACATCTTTGTGCAAAAATTCAGCATAGACCCGCAGAACAGGGGATATGCAGGGAACTATCCGTTGTCGTTCATACAGATGCTTGATAGCAATAGCCAGACATTCGTAAAAGTTTACGAGAATGGCCCTGAACTTAGCCAGTGCCTGCAGCAAGGCGGATGTGATGGCACAATCGTTTATAAGGTGAACGCTTAATAATTCTTATGGTGCTGTCCGAAATTGCGGCAATAGTCATTTCGTTTGTTATAACAATGGCAATCACTCCGTTTGCTATAAGATACTTCAAGCTTGTTGGTATCACGACAAGGGATATACATAAGAGAGGCGAGCCATTGGTTCCCCAATCAATAGGTGTGCCTGTCGCTGCTGGCGTTGTAGGGAGCCTGTTATTCTACATCTTCGTGCAAGTATTCGTATACGGCAACTATACTCATTCAACATATGTATTCGCCGCACTCACAAGCATAATCCTCGTGATGTTCGGCGGTTTCTTGGACGACATCAATTCCTCACAGGTAAACTCGAAAAAATACAACGAAGGGAAGAAAGGACTGAAGGTATGGCAGAAAGTTTTGCTGACTATCCCAGCTGCAATTCCTATGATGGCAATAATGGCAGGCGATACCGTGCTGACCTTGCCGCTGGTTGGATCTGTCAACATAGGCATACTATACCCGCTGTTGGTAGTTCCATTGGCAATAGTAGTCTCAAGCAACATGGTCAACATGCTAGGCGGATTCAATGGTATAGAAGCTGGTATGGGACTTGTCTATACATTCTCACTAGGATTGTTCGCATTGATGCATGGCAAGCTCTTGTCTTCGATAATATTCTTTACTGCATCAGCATCGCTTCTCGCAATTCTCAGGTACAACTTCTACCCTGCAAAAATCCTGCCTGGAGACAGCATACAATACCTGATGGGCTCGGTGGTAGCAATAGGCGCGATACTTGGTGGTATTGAAGCAGCTGCAATCATAACGATGATACCATTCTTCATACAGGCTATGCTGAAATTCTATTCACGATATAGGCTTGGCGGATTCCCTGCTGACATGGGGTTGCTGCAAAGCGATGGGACAATAAAATCAAGGTACGGCAAGAACATATGGTCATTGACACACATCGTCATGAACCTTGGCAGGTTTAAGGAATGGCAGATAGTCGTAATATTCATGGCCATTCAAACAGCATTCTCACTGATACCTATTCTAACAAGCATGCTACTTTGAAATCATGTCTGCTATGGCATCCAATGGTCTTCTGACAATAGGCACTTTGTGTCCAATGAACTTCAATATCTTGACATCCTGCTCATTATAGAACTTTAGCAGACGTAGAACAAAAATGTAAGCAGGGAATGAAAGTATTATTGCCGCGACTCTGGCTAGTGGGATACTGATAAATTCGGATACGATTAGGATTAGTGAAAAAATCGCGGTTGCTATGATAATTTTTATTATGCTGTACGGGTTTGTGTATAGTGGGACATTTTTTCTAAGGAATATGAAGCTCAGGATAAACAGTATGAACGCGGATAAAAGATACGAGATTGATAATCCAAATGACGAATAAAAGTATGCGAATGGTATTGATGTTGCTACGAATGTGACTAGAGATGCTATCGCCACATTTCGGAAGATTTTTGGCTTCTTGATAGCGTATAGTGCCTGTGTATACATGTTGCCCATCCCGTATATCATGGACGCTATTGCAAGTATTGGGAAGAGTGATGCGGCTGCCACGTACTGCGGCTGTGAAAACAGAATGACCAAATGCTTTGCGAAAATTATAGAGAACGCGACTAGTGGGACTATTGCAAACAACGTGTATCTTGACATGCTACCTACGAGGAATCCTTGATGTCGCTGACCAGCTTTTATGGCAGAAAGTCCCGACAATACTGGAAATAGCCCGCTGATTAGTACTGCTGGTACCATTGATATCAATGTAGTTATCCTCAACGCCACAGAAAACAATCCGGTTGTAAATTGGTCTTGTACTATCGGCAGTATAAAGTACTGGTAGTAAGTGAAGACTGATGATATGAGTATGAATATTATGCCTGGCTTTGCATACTCGAACAGAACACTGCTGTCGAATCTCGACGAGTTACCTGAAAGCCATTCCATATCGAACCTGAAAATCAACGATACCGCAAATCCTGCTATCAGGCCTACAACAGGACCGTAAAACAGGAACCCAAAATACATCATAGATATGGTTATTATGACCTTGGCGATCTGACCAAAAAGATCGGACGTGAAATATTTTTTCATGTTCTGTAGACCGTATATGACAGATCCTGACATGTAAAAGAAAGACATGGAAATTATGCCTATGGCAGATAGTATTACTGTGACTGTATCTATTTTGAAAATAGACGAGAGTTGACTTGAGAATGCAACGAATGTTATTGCGATGGCTATATTTGTCAAAGCTATTATCTTGAGAGAGAACCTCACTATCGGTTTTATTTTGTTTCTCTGGTTGACGCTATATTCGGGAACCAGTTTCATTATTGCGAGGCTTAGGCCTAGCATGCTTATCATGGACACGAATGGCACCAGACCGTTTACCGTTGACACTATTCCGTAATTCTCTGGCGACAGAAACTTGCCTACGATTATCCAATACAGTAATGAGAATACTGTTGCAATCACCCAGTCCAATGTAAGGTAAGTTGTATTGGATATGACCTTTTCTGACAATTTTGATACCATCAAACCAGACTCTTGTAAACATCTAACGTTTTCTTTACCATTATATCCCGCGTGAAATATCTTAACACTCTTTTCTTACCGTTCACGCCCATCTTCATTCTCAAACTATCATCTTTCAACAGCTTGATCATCGCATCAGCAAGCTGCCGAGGGTTGTTCGGTTCGACCACCAGCCCAGTCTTGCCATCCTTATTCACAAATGAAACGCCACTGCCATTGATATCGGTTGATATCACAGGTTTGCTGAAATACATTGCATCAAGCTGCGATACTCCGAAAGCCTCTCCTCTGTTTACCGATGGTAAAATAAATATGTCAGACTCCTTTAGCAGCTGGTTTTTTTCTGCTTCACCTAACCTATCCGTAAATGTCACACTGTCTTCTATTCCCAATCGCTTGGACATATCAACCAACATATCTTTCATCGGTCCTGTGCCTACAATAAAAAGTTCAACATCATCAATTTTCCCGGCAACCTCATTGAAAGCGTCGAGCAATACATCCAATCCCTTGTACCTGTATAGCCTTCCGATGAAAATTATTTTCCTATTACGTGATTTCATCGCCACAGTTTTCCTTATAGGAACTTTTTTCGTATCTACGCCCAAAGGTATTACCATCACCTTGTTCATGAATGGTCTCAGTGCAAACGAGCTTTCAGCATATCTCTGGCTTGTAGATATTATCTTATCAGACAGCATGAGCAACGGCATCAGCCATACCATCCTAAGTGCATCTGCGAAATAACTGGTTAGTGTATAGTGAGGAGCATCGGCGTGGTACGTCGCAACTATTTTCTGCCTATTCCCATGCAAAAGAATATGCAAAAGAAGCATTATTTCTGAAAATGGGTTAGGTATGTTGATGTGTATTATATCAGATTTTGTTTTCGACAATGTTTCTAAAAAAAGCTTGGGCGACGAGAATGGCGCTTCTAAAACGGTAAATTTCACTGGCATGTTGCCTTTGGAATTGCCGAAATATATCGGTTTGAAATCTGCCTTGCCGCAGCTCGTCAAATCGTCAGCATACTTTTCAATCCCGCCAGCCATGCTACTGCCTGGTTGGTATTTGCCAATAAAACAGACTCTCATAAAAATTATTAGGCAGGCTTATTTTAATGCATCGCTGGGATTCACATAATCCGTGCATATGGTATTGTTGAGCACACATACGAAATTACAATACTGCTTCTGTGGTGTGTAATTGTTGTAATTGTATAGTGAGACATTCGTGGTGCTAGTTGTGAACTTGTTTTCAAACACCAGATTGCTTGTAGATTCAACCAATCGCATATTCTCAATGTCCCTGTCAGTCGGCTCGGACACTATTACATATTTTATTCCATAATCTGAAAATAATTTGTCTGAAATTGGCGAACATGACCTGTAAACGAATTTTGACATATTGTTATCCATGCTTGCCAGTGTGAAAATAAACTGTGAAGAATAGAACCAGCTAGGTTCTGTTGCCAATAACACATTGCCTTTGGATTGCAATGTCTCTACTGCAACTGTTTGGAAGTCAGGGTTGTAATAAAACGCCTGCGAGACGAGACCCCATGTTGACGAGAATAGTAGCGCAAATGATATTATGAGGACGGGTATCAGTACCTTTCTCTGCAATACCATGAATGATGACAGTGGAATCAGCAATGCCGGTAGCAATGGCATCATATACCTTGGTTCCTTGTTGGAAAGTATTGTAAAAAACACATAATATGCCAAAATCCAAATGACCAGCAATTCCCAATACTTGCCTCTGTCGTTTATGTAGAATATCAGGGCGATGATGGATGCTATGAACAGAGGCAACGTGAAATAGTATGTTGAAAGTGCATCCAGATAATATGCCCATCCTTGGGGAGTAGTAAACTGGGGATCCTGTTTTGCTGTAGCTGACACTTGAAGAGATGAAATAAATGGTATTGAAGCAAGGCCTGTCTTCCACATTACGACAAGGTATGGCGATATTATAAGGAAAACCAGAAATGCCGAAAGTACCACGTTTTTCATCTGGCTCCTTTTCCTGAACAACGCATAGGCAAATATTATCGGCACGATAAGTATCGCATTCCATTTTGTAAAGAATGCAAGCGCAGCAAACACAGCTGCCAGCACGAAATATTTTCTCTGCTTGGACTCGAATGCTTCTAGGAAAAGATACATCGAGATAAGGAAAAAGAATGTATACGGTATATCGGTCATCACAGTGATCGAATCATAGAACACCAATGGCATCACTGAAAAAAGTATTGCTGACAATAAAGCCACCTTGTTGCCAAAAAATCTTTTTGCAAGTTTGTATAGTATCGCCAGTGTTCCCAAAGCAAATAAAAGGACAACCAGCCTACCGGTGAAGAATGACGTGCCAAGGACGATATAGAAAAAGGATATGATGATATGCAAGAGCGGCGGGTAATAGAGCGAAAGTTTGGGGTAATGCACCAGATAGGATATTGTATAGTTGTATATGCTGGAGAAGGATATTGTCGGATGCCTTGTTAGGTCTGAAAACAAATCACGGAAAAAGAGTGCTATAAGGCTGTGCGTCCCCTCGTCAGGTGTTGGCGGCGTTTGGATCATGGCCAATGAGATTACCGTAAATGCTGCGAGGAACACTAGGAAATATTTGTCCCATTCATCCAGCTTTATCTTTCTCATAGCATCCTCTATATAATAAATTTCGAGTGTAATTTAATGTATGGTGAAGCAGATTAAAAGGGTCCTGATAACTGGTGCGAACGGTTTTATAGGCAAGAATGTGGTCGATTCATTGGCTGGCAAATACCAGCTTGTATGCTTGATAAAAGACACCACTTACAACAGAAATGGCGTGAAGATGATATACGGGGATGTGACAGATGAAAAGATAATTGTACAGGCTGTGAAGGGTGTTGATGCCATAGTTCATCTGGCTGCCATACTCAACCCATTTGATAAGGACATAGGAAAAGTAAACGTTGGATCGACTAGGTTGCTTGTAAATGCTGCCAAGAAATTTGGTGTGAAAAAGCTCATTTTTATCAGCACCGAAAACGTGCTATATGATTTTGATGATGCATATTCCGAGACCAAGAAGTCAGCTGAAAGGATTGTAAAAACATTTGACAACCACTTGATACTGAGACCTACTTTGGTTTATGGCAAGCATGATGAAAAATATGTGAAAAGAATCATACGCATGGCTAAAAAATACAACGTATCGCTGGTTCCTGGGGACGGCAGGAAAATTTTCCAGCCGGTATATGTGCAGGACGTTGTGAGATGTATAGAGAATGGTTTGAAGTATAATGTAAAAGGTGAATACATGGTTGCTGGTCCATCGAGAATAAACTACGATGAATTTGTCATGGGCATTTTGAGGGAAACAGGCACCAGTAGCAGGATAATCCATATACCATTGAGTATACTGAAAGCTGTCGATCATGTGAACAGGAACTTTCTGAAGATACGAGAGATAAGGATATTCCAGGTCAAGAGCTTGGAAATGGACAAGGTATATGATATAAGTAAGTCTACTCAAGCACTCAAGTACAAACCGACACCATTTGACATAGGCATGAAGGAAACCATCAAGTCATTGAAAGATTTATAGAATGGATTCGCTTAAGTAAATTATGAAATCTATCGATATAGCCATACCTGTATACTATGGCAACATAGGGGAGCTCGAACCGAACATAAACAGACAGGTGGAATTTTTCAGGCAGAATCTTTCTGCTTATGATTGGAGAATTGTGATAGCAATCAACGGCAAGAATGCTGACGATATCACTAATTTGTCCAAAAAGCTTTCCAAAGAGTTCAAGGAGGTATCTTACATATACACCCCCATTCCGGGCAAGGGCGCGGGTGTCATAACAGCATGGCAGAATAGCAAAGCAGACATCGTCACGTACATGGACATTGATATTTCTACGCGGTTGAGCGAGTTCAAGGAGCTCGTCAAAGGCATAGAGGAGGGGTTTGATCTTTGCGTGGGATCGAGATACCTCAAAGGTTCAAAAGTGAGAAGGTCGTTGAAGAGGATGGTTGTATCCTTTGTTTACCATAGGATTTTGCTTAAGTTCTTTTTGGGGGTCAAGTTTACTGACGGTCAGTGTGGTTTCAAGGCTGTAACACGCGAGGTCGTTGAAAAGGTATTGCCGCTTGTGAAGGACAGGGAATGGTTCTTCGAGTCAGAGATGATGTACATAGCTGAAAAGGTGGGGATGAGTATAAAGGAAATACCCGTTGTATGGGAAGAGACTGACTTGCAGAGCGGCATTAACCTGGGGAAGGTAATACCAGAATTTATCGGAAAAATCATTTCACTAAGGTTCAGGAAGATTTAGCTCCACTCATCCAGCTTTGACTTTATTATGTCCAACACAGTGCTCTTGTCTTTCATGCCTTTCGGCTTGAACTTCTCAGCCATTTTGATTGCATCGGCGAGGTCGCTAATATCATAAACAGCAATCACTTTCCCCTGCTTTTCCAATTCTTTGGCGGTATAGACTTGGTGGTCGTCTATATGCTCATTGAACTTAGCCTGCCTCGGTACGACAACAACCGGTTTTCCCAGCTCAAGCGCTGACATTATCGACCCTACACCTGCATGTACCACTACCACGCTGGATTTCTTTTCAAGTTCCGTGTATTTTTTATAATCAACAAACCTGTACCATTTATAATTCTTCGGCTCATATGGAGAATTCCCTATCACTGCAATAACGTCCTTGATTTTCCCATCAGCGACTAGATTGTCCATTTTAGTCAAGAGCCTATCGAATTGCTGTGTGTGGTTGCCGATGCTGAGCAGTATCAAGCTTGCCCCTCCATGTGGGCTTTCATGAATTCCAATCCTTCGTCTATAGTGAACAACTTCATTCCGGAATCTTTCTGTGTTTTTGTGTTGTCCATATGAATCTTCGGTCTTTTCGCTGCCGGGTTGTACTTTGAGGAATTTATCGGCACAATAAAAGTGCCATCCAACCCGAAGGCATTGGATATCTTGACAGCCCATTCGTACCTGTTTATGAAGCTCGAGCCTGTTACATGATATATTCCGTGGCATTTTTTCTCAATAAGCTTCAGCAGTACTTCTGATATGTTGTCAATAAGAGTTGGGTTGTTATACCAATCTGTGAATACTTCCATTTTCTCTTTTTTCTTCGCCAAGTTCAAGATTCTTGCGACGAAATTCTTCGGATGGTTTGTCCAACCGTACAGCTGATCTGTCCTAGCTATGATAAAGGGGATGCCTGATGATTTCACGATTTTCTCACCCTCCAACTTTGTAAGCCCATAATTGTTAACAGTATTTGTCGCGTCATCTTCGCGGTACATCTCTTTGCTTCCATCGAAAACAAACGACGTTGAAATGTATGCAATACTGGAATTCGTTTGTTCGCATCCATCAACAACATTCCTAGTAGCTTCTACATTCACATCCCATGCTGCTTTCTTGTCCTTCTCACACCAGTCAACATCCGTGGCGGCTGCGCAATGTATCACCCAATCAGGCTTTACTCTCTTGATTAAGGATATTGTATTCTCCCTTTCTATCAGGTTTAGGCGTTCCAGATTGTCTCCGCTCAGAAAATTATCGAAATACACCCCGTACTTTTCATGATTCGCGGTCGTGAATATTTTTGTCCCTAATTGTCCGCCTACGCCTGTCACGAGTATTCTCATAATATAACAAATGTGCGCAACCATTTAAAGTCCTTTTTCTCAATTTATTGGTATGCTACCTAAAGTGTCGGTCATAGTCCTCACTTACAATGGCAGCGATGTCATAAGCACATGCCTTGATTCAGTGATTGGTACAAATTATCCAAAAAATATGCTTGAAATAATTGTAGTGGACAACAAATCCACCGACAATACGGTAGAAGTTGTGAAAAGGTTCAAGGATGTCAGACTTATCCGACTTGACAAGAACTATGGGTTCGCTGAAGGGAACAATAGAGGTGCCGCAGCTGCAAAAGGAGAGTATGTTGTTTTTCTTAGTCAGGATGCTAAGGTCACAAAGACATGGCTTGAGGAGCTGATCAAGTGTATATACGGCAAGCCAGGTATCGGTGCTGCCTGCTCTGTGTCACTATACTACGACAACAAGAAGAGAATCAACAGTGCTGGTGGTTTTTGGAGTGTGCTTGGCGTATCAGGTTCGATCGGGGATATTACATATACGCCACAGAATGTTCCGAGATATGTGTTCTTTCCATCAGGTGTGAGTTTCATTATGAGAAAGGATGTGTTCAGGAAGATTGGCGGATTGGATACGGATTACTTTTTGTATGTTGAGGACACTGATCTGGGTTGGAGGACGTGGGATGCTGGATATAAAGTCGTAGTTTGTCCCAGCTCGATAATGTATCACAGGAAGGAAATGTTTGGGACCAGATCGCCGAGATATTATTTCTTCAATACCAAAAACAGGCTCCTCACAATAGCAAAGGATGCCCCATTGCATATTGCGTTGCCTATGTTAGCTAGCAGCGTTGCGATACATCTAATCCAAGCTTCCATATTTGCAGTGAAAGGCAAGCCGTCACATGCCGTCGAGACGCTGAAAGGCATACTATGGCTTTTTACACATCTTGGCACTGTGGCAAGCAAAAGACATGCGTGGAAGTATAGAAGCGGCAAGGCTGTAGGGATGATGTACGGATTGAGGGACAGCTTGGACATCATATCGAAAAAAACGTCCAAGCATTTCAGATGAGCGGCGTTCCGTATACCGCTTTGCTGCCATAAAATTTCAGCAGCCTTTTCCACTGGACTATGAACAAATCAGCTATAGGATATATTATTTTCCCTGTCCTGGAAGGCGATTCTATCCTTGATAATGTCTCGATGAATATTATTTTTGCGCCAAAAATCTTGGCTATGAAACATGTCGGTATAACCATGCCCGCACCTGTTGTTATCACAACATCCGGTCGCTCTTTCAACAATATAGAAAGTGACTTTATGGAGTTTGTAAGAAAGACCAATGGCCTCCTTACAGGATCCTCTATATAGTATACACGGTATCCCTTCAACGTTTTCTCCATATGTTTGCCAGAAGTCATGAAAAAGACGTCCTTGCCTGCGATAGGCAGGATCTTGAGCAGTTGGTTGAGATGTCCGCCTGCGCTAGAAGTCAAGCATATCCTCATGGTTTATCCTTGTTTCACAATGTTGATAAACTTTAGTTCTAAACTAAAGATAAAGTGATATCATGAAGATACCTATGTCATTGCCATTCTTTGATGGGAATGAAAAGAAACTGATTAACGAGGTTATTGACTCGAAATGGGTCAGCAGAGGCGAGAAACTGGCACGTTTTGAAGCGGACTTTCGGAATTTGATGGGGATGAAGTATGCTCTCGCTGTATCCAATGGTACTGCAGCATTGCATTTGGCAATGCTCGGACTAAATATAGGGAATGGCGACGAAGTTATAACTACGCCTTTCAGTTTCGTGTCCTCTGCGAATGCCGCATTGTTTGTCGGAGCCAAGCCTGTTTTCGTGGATATTGATGAAAGGATGATGAACATAGATACATCCAGGATTTCCGATGCCATCAATGATAAGACAAAGGCTATCCTTCCTGTTCATGTCTTTGGTCAGCCATGTGACATGGATTCTATAATGAAAATCGCGGATGGTAATGATATGATGGTCATTGAAGACGCTGCAGAAGCTCTTGGTAGTGAGTATAAGGGAAGAAAGGTCGGTACGTTCGGCAAAGTATCTACTTTTTCCTTCATGGCCAACAAGCAGTTCACGACAGGTGAAGGAGGCATGCTGACAATGAATGACGAGTCTGTATTCAATTTATGCTGGAGTCTGAAGAACCTTGGCAAGGTTGAACATGGCGGCCGTTTTGTGCATGACATGCTGGGCTACAATTATCACATCAACGAAATCAGCTGCGCCATGGGAATCGCACAGCTTGCCAAATTCGATTTTGTAATGCAGAAAAGACAACAACTCTTCGACGAATATACCAAGAGGTTGAAAAATGTTGACGGTGTGATACTTCCGCATGTCGATAATAACAACAAGTACAGTTGGCTGTTCTATGTGATAAGGCTGAAAGACGGCATCGACAGGAACGATGTGTCTGAGTCTCTTAAAGAATTTGGCATCGACAATAGGGCATACTTTTCCCCGCCGATACATTTGGAAAAATTGTACAAGGAAAGGTTCAACTACAAGGAAGGTGACTTTCCTGTGACAGAAAAAGTAAGCAAGACTAACATTGCGCTTCCGTTTTTCCCAGATTTGAAAATGAACGAATTGGAATTTGTAGTGGAGAAATTGGAAAGTGCCATCCAGTCGGCATAGGTGATACGTTGAAAATACTCATATTAGGTTCGAGCGGTGTGCATATCACAAGATGGGCTGAGTATTTCTTAAAAAAGGGTCATGATGTTGTACTGGTTATAGGC
>SCSR01000021.1 GCA_004297575.1 archaeon | reverse complement strand
CTCAGCTCCCTATGCGAGACCAGCATGTAGAATATCAGTATGGGCAGGAACAGGATCAGCATTGTCTTGTCTGGTTTGCCCAGCTTCCTTCTCAAAACATACATGATTGAAGCCAGAATCACGACAGGGTTAAGCGCAGCGAATATGTTTGCATACTCGTATAGTGCGGTCGACGCTCCTGTGGCAAGCCTGAAATTCTCCAGCAGCGGATATATCGGATTCTGGAATGCCAGCCAATTGTAGTAGAGCAATGGGATGAAGGAAAGAATGAAAGCCAGCAGGAATATCACATAGCCTTTCATGAACTTGAGCTTTCGGATGAAAATCTCATACAAAAGGAACGAGACAATGATGTAGACAGCCGTATATCTCATGAGCGCAGCCGATGCAGCAAGGGCACCTGACGCAGCATACCATTTCCCTCCACGGAGATATGTGAGTATCGAAAGGATGGTTAAGAGCAGGCTGGGTATTTCTGTGTAGGCGCTGTTCGACCAGATGAGGAATCCTGCAGAGAAAGCAAAGAAAGCGGTGCTATAAAGTGCGATTCTTTGATTGTACAGTTTTTTGACCAGCAGATAAAGCGCGCCGACAGTTGCCATCGAGAACAACAATGACAGTATCCTTGGAATGAATTCACTCTGTGAAACCAGGAAAAATACCGAATACACAATGGGAAGCATCGGCGGCCTATAATCCTCATAGTACACGTAGCCATTCACCATGTTCTTGGCGTTCATTATGTAGACCAACGCATCCCAATCCAGCGGACCCTTGAACAGGAACATGGCAACCAGGACTGCGATTGCTGCTGCAAACAAGAAAGTTATCTGTTTCATCAGTCTCCACCGTCAGCCACAAAATAAAATGCAATGCTTGCTAGCACAATAGCCAGACCCCATTTAAGAGTCTCGACTGAGAACTGGGTTATCATCATCAATATTGATATGACGGCTATCACGGATGGTATCGGCACGTTTGCAACGGCGAACGGAACTTTGAAATGCCTGTGAAGCTTGGGATTCCTGACACGCAACGCGATGATGGAGATATTCACTAGCAGGAAAGTGAACAGTGTCATCAGGTTCGCAAGCAATGCAACCTGCGTAAGGCTATCCATGATGAGAACAAAGAATATGCTGGCAGCTGATATGCCCATGATTGCGATATATGGCGTGCGCAGACGAGGGAATACTTTGGAAAAATGCTCGGGCACAAGCTTCTGCTTTCCCAGACCATACAACAGCCTGGAGCCTGCAACTATGATGCCTAACACGCCTGACGAGGTGGCAGACAGGGCTGCAAGCAAGACTATAAATGACATTTCTGGGCCTAGGACACGGGAGATGACATCAGTCAAGGGAGAGTTGGAATTGGCAAGATCAGTTGGATTCATGAGATTGGAAAGCGCTACCGCGACAAGCACATAGATGATGATGGATATCGATATTGCAATCATGATGGCCTTTGGCAGATATTTCCTCGGGGATTTCGCTTCCTCTGACTGGGCAGGCAGCAGCTCGAAACCAGTGTATGCGAAAAATATCAACGCTGATGCAAGAAAGATATTAGGACCGAAATCAAAATTGAGCAGGTTGGAATAATTTGAGGTCGTATAGAAAAATCCCGCTACTATCACAACAAAAAGGCCGAATATCTCGAAAAGCGCCATGATTGTAACCGTCCTTGAAGACTCGCGGATGCCGATGAATGTTATCAGGCCAGAGATTGCTATCACTGCAAACGAAACAAGTATAGGATTGATTTGGACTATCGAATTGAGATATCCTGCGAATGATAGCGCGATGGTGACGATAGCGAAGATGCTTGCGAAAATCAGCATACTTTGGACGACGAACCCCCACAGCTTGCCTCCGAAGATTTTCAGCGAATTCTTCAGCAGCTGGTAATACCCATGAGTGCTGGGGTATATCCCTGACATCTCTGCAAAGCTCAACCCTGTCAGTAAGGAGACAAAGCCTGCGATGACGACTGAAAGCCAGACGCCATGCCCTGCTACTCCGGCAGCTTCGCCGATGAGGCTGTATATGCCTGCGCCGACTATGATGCCTACGCCGAAGATGACCAAATCGTACAGAGTTAGCACCTGGCGCAGTTTAGACATAAGTAAATATATGGAATTTTAATTAATTATTGAGAGTATGCTGGACATCAAGCTTATCCGTGAGAATCCTGACCTTGTGAGGAATAACCTGAAGAGAAGGAACAATCCTGAGAAAATCAAGATGCTTGATGAGTTGATTGCTGTTGACAAGGAATGGAGGGGGAACGTTTCAGAGGCCAATGACCTGCGCAAGAGGAGAAATGACGTAAGCAAGGATATAGCTGCGATGAAGAAAGAAGGGAAGGATATCACTGGCGTGGTGAAGGAAGCTGCTGAACTGCCGAAGAAGATAAAGGAGCTTGAAGAGCTTATGACCCAGCAGGATGAAAGGATAAAATATCTGCTGTTGAAAATACCGAATCTCCTGGATGACAGCGTGCCTGTCGGAAAGGATGAGACAGAGAACGTGCAATTGCGTGTCGTGGGAAAGAAACCGAAATTCATGTTCGAGCCGAAGAACCATCTGGAGATTGCGCAGAATCTGGGATTGATTGACGAAGAGCGTGCTGCCAAGGTTGCTGGACGCGGGTTCTTCTACCTAAAAGGCGATCTTGCAAGACTGGATATGGCGATACAGAGATATGCACTGGATGTTCTTGCAAAGCAAGGATTCACAATTATCGAGCCGCCGCTTATGCTGAGGGAGGAGATATTCAAGCTTGTCACTGATTGGGATACATTCACTACACAGGCATACAAGATCGAAGGCGAGGATTTGAGATTGATCGGGACTGCGGAACATCCTGTGGCTGCGATGTACAAGGATGAGGTGCTGCAAAAGGATGACATGCCGATATTGGTTGCAGGAGTGAGCCCATGTTTCAGGGAAGAGGTGGGCGCGCATGGCAAGTACACGAAAGGCTTGTTCCGCATGCACCATTTCAACAAGGTCGAGCAGTTTGTTTTTTGTTCTCCGGAAGATTCGTGGAAGTGGCATGAGAAATTGCAGGCAAATTCCGAGAAACTGATTAAGGGACTAGGACTGCATTATAGAGTCGTAAATGTCTGCACTGGCGATATCGGGGACTTGGCTGCAAAAAAGTATGATACAGAGATATGGATGGCTGACGGAAATTTCAGGGAAGTCGGGTCGAACTCGAACTGTACTGATTACCAAGCAAGAAGATTGAACATCAAGTATACGGAAAAAGCTGGAGCGCCACCTGAAGGATTCGTGCATACGTTGAACAATACAGGTCTTGCCACAAGCAGGGTCATGATTGCGATTCTAGAACAGTTCCAGCAGAAGAACGGACATGTGAAGATACCGAAAGTTCTTGTGCCTTATATGGGCGTCAAATCTTTGTAGGATTGCCCATTTTATTGTATGTTCTAGCCATTCGCAGAGCAAAATTCATTGTTTCTTCGGATAAGTGTTCATTTGAGAGTATGTCAATTTCAACTTCTTTTATACCATTCAAATTGAAACTACTTAACAAATGATCTTTGTTGTTCATGGTACAGAACGAATCGGTTAGATCTAATAATTTGCCCTTGTCAATTGGCTCGCTTTTAGTTGGAAGTACAATAGGCATGTAATATCCCCTCGCATACAATTTACCACACTCTTCGTGAGGAGGTCGTATTTGAGGAAGTGCGAATAAATAAAAATAAAATGGAGGTTCGTGTTCATAGCCGTTACTAACAGCTGCTCTAAATTCTCCCTTACCCATAATATATTTGAATCTGTTAGCAATTACTTGCTGCTCATCTTCAAGCTGACCCATTCCCATATGAGAAAAATGATTTGTTAAACTTAAATATCCTATATGACGACTAGCAACAAGTCGCCGATGTATAAAGTGACCAGCAATGCAAACGGAAAAGCGAGCACAAACGGCACGCCTGACTTGACCCATACGAACTTTTTGCCAGAATGCCTGATTTTTCTCAGCTGTTTCTCATTTATCCCCTCTAGCAGCCTGCTCTCGAGAAGGACATCCCCAACTTTCAGCTTGCTCACAGGAATCCTTTTCTTGAACCCCACATTCTCTACAGACTTGGCAAACTTGAAAACAATGTAAATGCCGATCGTAGCAACAGCAGGCAAAAACACTCCAGCAAGCACCAGCTCACTGGACAATGGGATCTGGAAGATGTTCGTCATGTAAACAGTCGCTGCAAGGAAGATACCGATCAAGCCCAACGTGCCTATGGAGATGATTTTAGAGCTCGCCTTTAGGTCATGGGAGAACGCCGAGACTATCTTCTTGTCTCTCGCAGCTATTATCACTGCATACAGTATCATATACGCGGCGCCGACAATGAAAACGTTTATGGTGTAAGAGAACGGATATGGGAAGAACGTCTGCATGAAACCTTGCGGCGCGACAGGCAACAGGAATCCTATGGCAGAAAGAAGTATCGCATCACCGCCTCCCCATTGCCCGAAGTAGTACATGAGAAAGCCGAATCCAAGCAACCCGAGACCTGCGATAGCGCTCGACGCAAGCAGCATGTAATCCCCTGACACGTAAGACTGCACTCCCCAGAACAGCAGGCCGATAGCCATCATAATGTACGGCACCTTGTCAGGTATGTCCGTGGTTTTCAGGTCCCATACTGCACAAATTGCAGAGCCGATGAACGCGACAACCAGAGGGATATCTTCGAGCATCAAATAATTATTTACACTTTTGTTTTAATAGACAGCTTTTTATATAGCCAATGTCCTTATTATCCATTGTGAGAGTAAGGGATGCGATGCATTCTGTTACCAAGGTACGTTCATCTACTACTGTTGCCGAAGCTGCTGTAATCATGGATAGTAAACAGATAGGTTCTGTGCTGATTGAGGAGAATGGCAAGATAGCGGGGATAATGACTGAGAGGGATATATTGAGAAAGGTGGTTGCCAAGGGCAGAGACCCAAAGATGCTGACTGTGAAAGATATGATGTCGCAGCCATTAATCACAATCGACTCGGATGCCACGCTTGATGTTGCGAGCAAGATAATGGAACAGCATGGAATCAGAAGATTGGTCGTGATTGAGAAAGGTACAATAGTCGGAATAATAACAACACGGGATGTGTCGAACAATATCAATTATCTTTTAGCGAAAGGCGCTATGTCCTACCTTCCAGAAATCTAGCCGTATTTCTTGAAGCCGATGCTGCCAGCAACCTCACGGATGCACCTGCGGCAATACAAGAGACCGTACTTTCTTATCACACCGCGGGTGTTTCCGCAGCGCCTGCACACATGAGTAGCCCTTCCGAATTTCTTAGCCACCGACTTCACCTAAAACCAACACAATATCCTCTTCATTCTCAAGCTCGTGCATCCTTTGGAAGACGTTAGTATAAACATTAACGAAATTCTCCTGCTGAGCCTTCTTGAATATCACGCCATTCAGCATAAGACCAATGTTTGCGTTCAATTCATCACTCAATCTTAACACCTTGTCCTTTCAGCCATTCGACTGCGTCTACCTTATTAATACTATGCTTCTTTGATATATTTCCTTTCTGCACGTGCCTCAACTTCACCCTATAACCAGCCCTCTTCAATGTGACAGCGACATCCAACCCCAACATCCCGATGTCATGCACATACTTGATGCCAGGCAGGTCTATGTATTCCTTTATGCCGATGTTCAGGTTTCCCTGGCTGTCGAGCTGGGATGCGGATAGCTTGTTGCCTGTCGATTGCAGTACACGCTTGAGAAAATCAGCAGCCTTTTGCCTGCGCAATGTCACCATCGTCCCCACAGGCTTGCCAATGGATATGCCGAAGGTCGACCTTGTCTTTGATTTTGTCACGACAGGCTTTTGCTCGGTCAGCAATTGCAGCAGCCTGCTCGCCTTTTCAATCTTCTTCTGGTCTCCAGCACACCCGATGTTGAGTGTGACCTTTTCTATCTTTATCTCTTTCATCTTATTCGCCAACTGTTATCACCGGCTTGTCCTTTCCCAAAACAAAGAACCTTTCCTTCAATACGGTCTCGTCAGCGCCTTCTATCTCACATAAAATCTTCGACCTCTCCTTCATCTTGCCCGCCTTGATTTCCTTGACGACACCGACCTTGCCTGCCAAAGCTCCTTTCGCTACAAGACCAGTAGAGCCTGCCTCTAGTGGCATATGCTTCAATATCTTCAATGATGGCAACTCCAACAAAAGCGAATCGCCTGTATTGTACTTGGCGTCTTTGATAAGAATGTTAACCCCGCCGCTCAAGTTCAGCTGCATCTGGCCTTTCTTCAAAATCGTCTTGCCTTCAATCTTGCAAACCTTTTCCTTTCCCTCTGATTCAGGTATGCTCACAACATTCAATCCATGGTTGTTAGGCATGACACGGTAAAACTGGTTTGTCTTTGGAAGGGAGACGACATCAAACAAACCGACCGGATAAGCATGATCTTTCCTTGCCCTGCCGTCCACGAAAACCTCACCCTGCTTGATGATGGTCTTGGCTTCCTTTCCTGTCTCCACGACCTTGAGCACATTCCTTACCAGTATCAGCAATGGTATGGACTCGAATTTCTTGTGCGGGCCTGGATGCGGAGCCACCGTCCACTTGCTCGCCTTCTTCTCTATCTTCCAAAAACTTGGTGCTGAGAGCCTTTTTAATTTAGCCATACCTTTTATTTTCTTCCTTAGCATTTAAAAAGGTGTTTTTGGCATCATATTCTCGCCAGATATCGTTCTAGCCTGCTGTCTAGGCTATCTTTTGCGCCATTTTCCAAATCTACAAAGTCAAAATTCTCAACTACACCCTTCTTTCTCATTGTATAGCTAGGCTTTTTGTAGGTTGATAGCTGCAGTTCACTATGCCTTGGTTGGGCAGAAGGCTGTCTTGTTTTCCTAGCTGTCATAAGATATACCTGAAAATCAGCATTATTGTCTCCTGATCTTACGATTCCTGTCAATTCTGGTACAACTTCAAAACCTAACCCAGTTAGTCCTCTTTCCAATTTCTGGGACGCATTTTTATCAACAACACCATGCGGCAATGTGACCACGAAATACCCGCCATCCTTCAAAACTCTGTTCGCCTCCCTTACAGCATTTTCCCTTTCTGTATGAATCAGATCTTCTGTTTTTTCGTTAGAAGTATAATCAAAGCTCAATGATGCAACTGCAAGACCCATTGAGCTACCACGAACTGGCAACGTAGCCATCGTAGCAAGCAGATTACCATTTTCTCTATTTGCCAATTTATCTTTGTAGTGTTCCTTGAGCAGCTCGATATTAACTGTTTCCTCATCTAACATATGTGACAATACACCAGGACCAGAACCTAAGTCAATTTTCATACCCAAGTCTACTTTTTCAGACAACGCATCTATCACGTGGATATAGACTCTAGCCGTATTTGCTTGGTACGATGTTTCCCAATCTTGGGTATAATTATCTGTATACTGTTTAGCAATGCCTGGTTTTCTATGAACTGCTGCCAATATGCGCCTTGCTCCTTTGTCTTTCATCATTGTTGAAAGTTTTCTGACTATCTGCTGAGGCGTATACAACTGCTTGACTATAGGTCTAGATTTTGCTTCATCATTCAAAGAGTCTGCGAGTTCTGGAGGTAATCTTCCCCCCTCCTCCATGAATTCAATTGCCTTGTTCTTCAATTCCAAAAGTTCCAATATACCTTGGTCTATTGTATTTTTTATCGAAAGACTGATTACTTCAACTGGGTTCTTTTGACCTCTTCTGTAAACTCTTCCTATTGCTTGTTCTCTCACTGCTGGTGTGAACGGCTCGTCCAACAAAACTACATTAGAAGCAGAATTCAAGCTTACTGCCTCACCAGTAGTTGCAGTAGTTGCCACCAAGACTTTGATTTCTGAATCACTTTGGAATCTTTTCCTTATCGATTCTCTTTCTTCATAAGGCACATCACCATCGATCAACACAGCACCGTATTGCTTGTATCTTTTAGCCAAGTTCCTTGTGACTCTGGTCTTGTATACCGGGCTGAATATTACTGTCTTCTCGCCTTTCCTAACTTTGTCTTCTATAATCTTATCTAAAGCCTTGTATTTTGCAGATTCTATTTTTTTCAAATGTTCTCTTAGATTTTTATCGAAAACGACATCTGGGTTCACCAACGATGGATTCAACAAAGCTTTTCTAAGTTCGTGTATCTTAGTAGAAGCTTGTAACTCATCATTATCAAGAATTGCTTTATACAACGCTTGTTGTTCATCCCCCAATTCCAAACTGTCACTTAGATTAGTTTGTTTCAATGGTGGCAGATTAGTTACATCCTTCAGCTCGCGTTTCAACCTTCTGTTTCTAAATATTATGCTCAATATTTCTGGTTGCAGACCGTATGCTATTTCAACGTCTTTTGGTGTCTTGTATTTTTCGGGCTCTAACAAGCTTACCAGCATGTAAATATCTTTCCAGTAATCCGGAATAGGTG
>SCSR01000003.1 GCA_004297575.1 archaeon | reverse complement strand
ATGCACGAGTTCGGCCACGCGCTAGGGTTGGAGCACAGTGATGTGCCAGGGGATATCATGTATCCGACACTCGAATTATCAAGCCCGGAAGTGAAGCAGATACCATCCACTTATGCAGATTTCATATACCAAGTCTATCAAGTGCCGGCAAAATCCGACCTGTCATTCTACGGCAGCATAAACTCTACCAAGTTTTACACGTCATTGCTGTTGCAGAAATACTATTATCTCAACATCAGTTTCAGCGTCAAGAATCTGGGGATATCCGCATCGCCGCAGACAGATGTTGCGATTTTCGCTAACGGCAAACTTGCAAGATCCCAGACCATACCATCCATCGGGCCAGGCTCAAGTTACATAATGTCATTGGCGAACATACGCACGAACGACAGCTTCGATTCTGTAGAGCTCGTCATAGATGCGAGCAACATCGCGGATGAGCTAGACAAGTCAAATAACAATGTGACCATAAACCTGTCGTAATCAGAATCTTGCAAGGCTATCAACAATCTTTCCTATCGCTTCTTGGTTCTCAGTGCTGGCAGGCGTGATGACTTCCGAGACAATCTTTTCCATAGCTTTTCTTTTCTCTGCTTCGCCTATCGATACAATCGCTTGCAACGGCGCTTTCACATGCTGCAGCTCCGATTTCAGGTATGCCACCTCTTTTGCCATCTCTATGAGCGCACACCACAGCTGGGCAGACTTTGTATCGTCAGACCTAATGTATGAACCCCTGTATTTCCTGGTTCCATCCAAAACTGTCATGAGAACCTGCCTTGCATCATCAGGCAGGAAATCCTTCCAATCATCATCATTCAAAAAGAGTTCGAGTGACATCAGAAATACATGGCATTGTGCTGAGATAACACTTTTCTGTCACTCTGGTGGCTACAACCTAATAGGTATTTGGCAAGAATGGATGGGCTCGCCGGGATTCGAACCCGGGACCAAGTGGTTTCTCTCATCTTTTTGTCGAAGCTTTTTCGCAAACGCTAAAAGCCACCTGCTCTACCATGCTGAGCTACAAGCCCATACTAGATATTTTGAATTAGAAGAATAAGCTATTTTATGCTTTTAACCCTTTCCGGATTTCAGAACCTTGTTGACGACCACTATGCCGACGACTGAGATTATTGTGACTAGGATTGCCATGATGTAGTTGAGGACCCAAGGACTTGTGTTAGGCAGGACATACTTGATGCTCATTATGGACTCCTGTATCGCATCCTTCCATACAAGAGCCGCCACTACTGCAAATGCGCCTGTCACGAATTCGGATATATGCTTCCTGAAGCTGAGACCGAGCTCGGTGATGTGCTCGTTCAGAGCCATCTCGTTCCTTGCATTTCTCCAACCCCTGTTCTTGGGCTTGCGAAACTCGATCATCTATCTCACTCTTTGCCTGTGTACATTGTGCGTCTGCCAGTTGTAGCTTCTGATCTTGGCAGTCTTACCATACCCGCACGCAGCGCAGTACTTTTTGTCTGTCCTGTATGCTACGCGCCCGCATCTCCTGCAGCGTATGTGGGTTATCCTGTTCTTATGACCCATCGATGGTGTACCTTTCGTCATGAAATCACAGAAAAATAATTTGTCCGCATAGGTATTTAAGGCATTTCTCGGTTACAGCACATGTCTCAATATCAGGTTGGTGTCCTCAATTATGCGCTGGTTTCTTCCTCTAGTATCGGGTCTGAATGGTTGGCCTGTTATTTTCTGAATGGCCATAATATATCTGACTGCAATAACGACTACTTGTTCTGGCGTATATCCGTTCTCACCTATTGACATATCCCTTGCAAATTGCTTTGAATACGATATAGGGTCCCTGCCCTCACGCATAGCAGCTTCATAATTATCCTTCAACACATACCTTGAACTGTCAAGCGTGTAATATTCATCCTGACCTACTATCTGTCCTTTACTGTTTACTCCATGCTCGGTTTTTGTATCCATCAAAATTATCTCTCTTGCGTCCAAAAAGCCAGCCACACGACCAAAAGCTTCAAGCGCACCATTCCTTATCTGTGTGTACTGTTGAGGCGTACAGATATTGTGCTCAAACAAATACTCTGGTGCAACTGATAAATCATGTTTGTCTTTTGTAGAAGGTGTGTCCATGAGGTATGGTAATTTTTCATTAGGCTTCAAGTCGTCAGGCAGTTTGTGGCCACAGAATTCTCTCTCACCGTTCTGATAATGAACATACAAGGATGTGCTTGTAGTGCTTTTTGCCATGAATGCTCTAACAACCATCTCAACCGGTATAGTTTTTAGATTTTCTGCAGCAGTCACAGTTGAGTTCATTCCTAATCCAGATATGTCAATTTGTGAAGAACCGATTGCAGGCTCTACCAATTTTCTCATATAGTTATGATTAGTTGCCAAGACTTGGTCCTTGAAAGGAATCTCCCCTCTGTTGATGTCATGTGTTGATATCCTATTTGTCCTGAACATCAGCCTCAGAGACCTACCATCATTGGTTGTCAATTGTGGATTGCCTTCATAACCGCCAAAAACACAATCAGAAACTTTTCCTGGCTTGACTTTGAATCCTTTCAGTTCAGGTATCACTCCACTGTCAATTAATTCTTGTGTGGATGTTACAGTATTGGCAGCACTCATGTAATCTTTAACAAGACTTACAGCATCGTCTACAGTCAAAAAGCCTCTCATTATAATTTAGGTAGAGGTCAAAGGATTTAAACCTGAACAGGAGAAGCATAGACAATCGTGTCGCCACGGACCAGCAATGTGCCCAGCTTGATCTTGTTCTCGCCGTTCTTCTGTATCTCAGCTTCGTCAATCCAAAGGTTAAGGTGCAAATCTAGAGCGCGCAAAAGTCCTGTAACTTCCTCGCCGTTCTTCAATTTGACGATAACTTTTTTTCCTTTAGCTCTATCCAAAGCATCAATTGGTCTGTCTGTCATTCGTTTCCTTTTTTAAATTGTGTTTCATGTATTTAAGTGTTTGGTACCGATTCGAAGTGATGTTCAGCAAAACATTAAATACTCATCATTCGAAAATGGTTGTTATGTCAATATGGCAAGGAGAGAAGGGAAGGAAGAAGACAGGCGGGCTAATCAGCTTGATGAGAAAGAAGAGGCTGGCTGAACTAGGAAGTATTCCAGTAATGACTAGGATAGGTGCTGAGAAGAAAAAGTCACAGCGCACCAAGGGCGGCTCGTTCAAGACAAAGACTTTCTCCACAGAGTTTGCAAACGTCCTCGACAGGAAGACAAAACAGACCAAGCGCGTCAAGATTCTGGACGTGGTGAGCAACCCTGCCAACTCTGATTTCGTAAGGATGAAAATAATCACCAAAGGCGTGGTAATCAAGACAGAATTGGGAAATGCCCGCGTGCTTTCTAGAGCAAGCCAGCATGGTTCTGTCAATGCGGTTCTCGTGTGACTGCGTGCTTGGTTATCTCCAGCGAGCATGCATTGTGCGTTCTGCAATAATTCTTGCACTTTTCAGCCCATGATTTTTCCTTGTAAGCAAATCCGCATATGCGGCATTTGAACAATCCAACCATAAGATATATGCCTGTCCATCATGTATTAAATCTGTATGATAGATAGCCATTGCCATTTGGAGCAGCATGATTATGATAGCGACAGGAATGAAGTAATAGCGAGAGCGAGGCAAAAACTGAAAGCCGTAATCACATCGTGCGCACATCCGAGGGATTTCGACCTTACGATGAAAATGGTCGAGGAAAACAAGAATTTTATATTTGCTTCCATCGGCATGCACCCGGAATTCATAAAGGATTTTTCACAGAAACAAATCGATGATTATTTCCAGCTGCTGGAGGAGAACAAGGATAGGTATATCAGCGTGGGGGAAGTAGGATTGGATTACTCGTGGGTGAAGGAAGATGAGTGGAGACAGAAACAGAAAGAATTGTTCATCCAGTTTATTGAATTTGCAAAGGAGCACAAAAAGCCATTGACAATCCATTGCCGGGATGCGTATGAAGATACGGTAAAAATTCTCGAGCAGCAAGATGCCAAGCAAGTCCATCTGCATTTATTCGGCGCGAACCAGATGGTCAAACAGGTGGCAGAGAATGGTTGGTATGTATCAATCGGACCAATAGTGCTGAGCAGCAAGAAGCATTTCCAGATTTCACGCGACATGCCGATGGAGTTATTGTTATTGGAGACAGATGCGCCATGGAACGCGCCGCAGGTCTTTACAGAACACGTGAAGGTGAGGAACGAGCCGACGTCTGTAGAAGTGGTAGCGATGAAGATTGCTGAGATAAAAAAGATTGATTTCGAGCAGGTCGCGAAAACGACAGATGAGAACACGATAAAGTTCTTCGGGTTGAACGGTGTTTAAATCTTTTAACTTCTTATCACATTTATCAGGAATCCAATTATGGCGAATCCTTTAACAGTAAAATTAGGCGGCAGCTTGTTGCAAAGATATATATCAGGACTATTTGTAGATGTAGTCAATGTGCTTCCTCAGTACGGGAAAATTATAATAGCTCATGGCGGGGCTAACAAAGTGGATGAAGAAATGAGAAAACGGGGGCTGGAAATCAAAAAGTTGCGCACACCCGAAGGTATCGAGAGCAGGTACAATTATCCGGAGGCCAAAGTAGTGTATATGGATGTTACGGCAAGTATAACTACGAGTATAGTGGATTCGCTTAAATCCCAGGGCATCAATGCATATGGCTTTCTACCAGACAAGTGTCCAATAATCGCAGAAAGAAAACGCAATATCATAGATGTGTCATACAATGGTCGCAGAACGGTGACGAAAGTAATACATGATGATTATAGCGGGAAGGTGAACAGTGTTGATGTCAGCTTGCTACAGAAATATTTGCAAGTTTATCCTGTTGTTGTTATCCCAGCCGTGGGGAACGATCCAATTGACGGATCATTAAATATCAATGGCGACAAGGCTGCAGCCTATGTTGCTGGATTCATCGGCTCGGAGACTGTTGTGGACCTGACAGATATAAGCGGAGTCAGGTTGAACAAAACGGTTGTTCCTCGCATATGCTATTCTGAACTGGATAGATTCATGAAAATGAGCGAAGTCACTGGCGGTATGAGAAGAAAAATATTGCATGCAAAAGAGGCATTCGATATTGAAGGTTCTCGCGTCAAACGATTCATTATTGCAGATGGCTTGAGGCAAAATCCTATACAATCCGCTTTGAAAGAGTTAGAATGTACAGTCATTACTAGATGAATTACTTTAGCTTGTACCTGAGCATCGCGCCGATCCCGCCCAGCTGCTTGAACTGGTTTCCTTCCGGAGTATCGCTTGAGATGTATTCCACCTTTGCGCCAAACTCTTTTGCCTTTTCCGAAAGCGATTCTGAAATATCTTCCATGGATTCGGCTTTCATAGGTGATCCGCATGTATCGCATTTCTGGAACTTGATATCGAATTCTACGATATCCCTCACAGCCTCATGCCCAGATGAACAAATCAGTTTCACATGCTGCAATTCCAGATTCTCGTACAACAGCAGCATATCAACTGCCCCAAGATTGAGCGCCTTCTTGACGTTCTCCAGACCATAAACAACATTCCCATTCTTTGCCAGCTCTGTTAAGAATTTGCTCATCAATTCCTTCTCCTTTGTAACGGTGGCCTGTTTCATCAAATCCTGTGACCTCTGCACGATTTCTTCCAATCCAGTCTCGTCAGTATAACTGGTGTCCTTCACTCCGAGCACCTTCTGTTTTACCATATAGTTCATGTAATCCCCCTTGTAGAATTCTTCCTTGTTCGGACCAGGTCCGCCGATTATGATGCCTTTGATGTTCGGTTGCTCCAAAAATACCTTAGACACCTCTTCTCCGATCTTCTTCATGAAATCATTCAGCAACATCTCGCGCACGTGCTCGTAACGAGACTGAGACCAGCCACCCTTCGTCGTCTTTCCTGGCACCATCGAGCCTATATGCCTGGCAACTTCCATTTTCTTCCCTTTCAGAAGCCCGATATACGCCTCTTTGGAATCCATCACTACCAAGCCATACACATCCTTCTCCTCAATCATATCCTTCAACGGGTCAAGCACGAATACCTGGTCGCACCAGTAAATCTTGTTGTTCATCTTCTCAAACGGCTCGAAGCTCCACAATCTCAAATCAGTCTTGCCTTCTGTCTGCGACACGTTGCCAGCGAAAACAACCAGCCCATTCTCAGGAGTCTTGCGGAATGTTCTCAAGTGCTGCACGATTTTCTCCAGTGCATCCACTACGTTCTTTCGCGTAGATTTGGACTTGATGTTGCTAGCAGTCCCTTCCTCTCCCTTCAATTGCCCGACGACTTCATTCAAATTGTATCCCGCAGGCACATAGACAGAAACAAGCTCGGTATGCATGCCCTTGATAGCGCTGAGTTCCTTGAGCATCTTTTTCAATTTCAGCTTTTCTTCATTGTTAAATACAATCCACCTGTCATGACTGTATGTGATGCATGGCTTTTAAATCTTTTTCGAACGGTTCGAGCTCTTTAGGAATTTTCACCTTTATCGAGTCTTTCAGCGATATGCCTTGGCTCTTCTTATCACCCCACACCTGCGAATTGAACTCGATCAGCTTTGGCGTAATCTTCGACAGTTCAGTCTCCCACTCTGCTTTTGGAAATTCCTTGTGTATGGTCTTCCCGTAAAGCTCGCGCGATACGTGGTCGGTGATGAACGGCATGATTGGCGCAAGCATCGACAATATCGTGTGCAGGCACGTATGCAGTGTATACCATGCAGACTTTTGCTCGGCTTCTGTAAACCCTTCACCGTATATCCTTGCCTTGGCTATCTCGATGTAATGGTCTGCAAAAACATTCCACACAAACTCGCGAATCCTGTTTGAAGGAATAAAGAAATTGAAATCATTGTAACCATCCATGCAATCTTTCACCATCTTGCCAAGCTCGCCGAGTATCCACTCGTCTGTCTTCGTTAATTTAGCTTTCTCAACAACAGGAAACATTGAGATGAATCGGGAGATATTCCACAGCTTGTTTAGGAATTTTCCAGCAGACATTATCCTTTGCTCACCAACACGGAAATCCGAACCAAGGCTCACTTCAGCAGCTGCCCATAACCTGAACATGTCCGAGCCGAACTTTTCAAGAATCGGCATCGGGTCTATGACATTACCCTTCGATTTGGACATCTTCTCGCCCTTTTCGTCAACAGCATATCCCATCACCCATGCGTGCTTGAACGGGAACTCGCCTGTCACTTGGTAGCAACGAAGCAATGAATAATACAGCCACGTCCTCACGATGTCTTTCCCTTGCGGTCGAAGAGTATTCGGGTAAGTTTTCTTGTGGAACTCCTTGTCTGAAAGGTATTTTGAAATAAACAACGGTGATATGCCTGAATCAAACCACGTGTCGAACGTCCTGTCCTCGCCGATGAATTCTTTCGAACCGCATTCGCATTTCTCGAACGGCGCCTTGCCCTTCCATGGCTGGTAGTATTTTCCAGATTTTGGCACGTGAATCTTGCGGCAATCCTTGCAATACCAGATCGGTATCTCAGTCGCGTAGAACCTTCTGCGTGATATCGGCCAGTCGATGGAGACAGAATCAATCCAGTTCAAAAGTATCTGCCTGTGAATCTCCGGATGGAATGTCATCGTCTCTGCATATTTGCGCAAATCGTCAACAAAATCCAGCTGCTTGAGGTAAAAATCATTCATCGGGATTATCTCAATCTCGGTCCTGCTCCTCTCGCATGTTGGCGTCCTGTGCAGAATATCCTCTTTCTTCAGCACCAGTTCTCCCAAATCTTCTACAATCTGTGCACGCGCTTCCTTTACTTTCATGCCAGCATACTTGCCAGAATTCTTTGTCATCCTTCCGAACATGTCTATCGCAATGATCTCTGCAAGCTTCAATTCCCTGAACAATCTCACATCATTGTAATCGCCGTAACTGCAAACCATCTCTGCACCGGAACCGAATTCCATCTTTACCATGCTATGCGGGATAATCTGTACTTCGCGGTCGTAGATTGGTATAATAACATGCTTGCCATGATGTTTCTTGTATCTGTCATCATCAGGATTTACCAATACAGCCTGGCATGCACACAACAACTCAGGACGCGTCGTAGCAATAATCAAATCTTTGCCCGTCTCATTTACATTGAACTTGATATGAACCAGCTTGCTCGGCTTGTCCTCGTAAACCACTTCTGCATCTGCAATCGTAGTCCCGCAGTCTATGCAATAATTGTTCGGCCTCGTGTCTTCGTATATCATGCCTTTGCCCCACAGCTCGATGAATGTCGATTGCGTCAACTTCCTGTATTCATCAGAATCGGTCCTGTAATAATTGTCAAAATCCCCGGACATCCCCATGCTTTTCATTATCTGTATCATCTCTGCCTCCAAGTCGTCCAGCGCATGCTTGGCGAACTCGATGAATTTCTCACGCGGCGTCTTGTGTATGCTGATGTTGTACTTTTTTTCCGTATATCTCTCCACGCCAATGCCGTTCCTGTCTATGCCGATCGGGAACAATGTCGCATGTCCCATCATTCGTGCAGTGCGTGCTATCATGTCGATTTCAGAATAGTGTGCAACAGCCCCGATGTGCCATGGCCTGCCTGACGGATATGGCGGCGGGGTATCAATGACGAACTTTTTTTTCTTGGAATTTGAATCAAAAGCGTAAATCTTCTCTTCTTTCCATTTCTTGGAAATCTCCTTCTCCAAGCCAATGTCCCATTTTTCTTTCAACTTGGCTTCCATGACATTCACAATTTTTAATTCGATTTATTACCTCTTATCCTAGCTATTATTGGTTTTAGTATTCTTTTCAATTCTTCGGTGCTTATCTTCACCAGCGAGAACTCTGATCCACCGCCTGTGTAGATATGCTCATTCTCGAAAATCTTGTTATCAATCACAACAACTGCATCATATCCAAAACAAGGCATCCCGCCAACAGGATATCCAGTTCTTTCCAGACTCTCCTGCGGGCTGCATAATTCCACGCTTGCGTTCATAGCTTTGCAAAGTTGTGACGTGCTTACCCTAAATTCAGCAGGAACCATACCCACAACAGTCCTCCCTTGCCGGTCCTTGAAAATCATGCTCTTGGTGATATATTTTAAATCGATTCCTGTAACACGTAACGTATCTTGAACTGTGTGTATTCCTTCGTCAAATTGAAGATGTTTAGCGGAAATATTGTTAGTTTTAATAAAATCATTCAGCTTTTCTTCACAAGACCCGACATTCACCGTGCATCAACTACACCTAACACAAGTTATTTGTTTATATTTATAAATCTGACCTCTCTTGCTATTTATTGCAAGCTTTGGAATAGTAATTTATGAAAATCTCCAATGCAAACTTGATAAGATTGTTTGCATCGTTTGCCACTTGGGGAGTCTGGACATACGTGCCGATATTTGCAAGATGGATCGGCATAACAGATACAGGGATAGCACTGGTATCTGCGGTGAATTCGCTAGTGATTCTCGTCTCAATGTATATCTTCGGCAGGTTTGCGGATATCATCGGTAGGAAATCTTTGATAGTCATCGGGCTGATATTTTCGTCCATGTCGTTCCTTCTTTACGCATATGCCACGGATTTTACGACCATAAAGCTCGTAAAATC